>NZ_SMMF01000381.1:0-775 GCF_009711355.1 Roseibium sp. RKSG952
TAGGAAAAGGCAAACGCCTGATCGTTGAAATAAACGATTGTGGAATCCGTGTCGTCGATGCCCCGAACATCGATCTCTTTCACAATGTGATCTGTCATAGTTCCCCCGTCCATCTGCCGTACTTGTCGGTCTTGAGCGGAATAGGAACAGGCCGACCGTGATCAATCACCAGCGTTCCAAGCCGCTCCGTTCCGCGTGAATAGGAAAAGAAGGGATGCGTCGGATCGAGAAGACAGCCGGTAAAGGCCCCCCAATAGATCGAGCCGCCATAGAGAATGTCAGGGCAGGCTTGCCCAAACCGTTGATGGTGATGCCCGATGACGAGACTGTAGGGCCGACCGAACCGCGCCGGGATATCCTCCAGAATCGCCCGTTTCAGGTTCACTCCGTCTTTGTGACCGTGCCGCATGAGCACATCATCAATGATAATCTCGTCGTACCATTGCCATGAAAGAGGTGCGTCCAGAATGTCGGGCAATTCGCGCAGGAACCGTTTTGGAAACCGGCTGCGCAAGCGCGCCTTTTCCATGCGCCCCTGAACATGGTTGGAATGAAGTGCGGACACACTTGGAAAGGAGGCATACAGATCCCGCATGAAGCAAATGGCTGCATCGTCTTCTGCAAGCGGGTTATCGGCCTCGGCCTGCTTGGCATAGTCCGACAGCCAGCACCAATCCACTTCGTCACCGATGGCGACAACATGTGTTGGCTTGTATTTGTCCCTGACCTCTTTGAGAAACGAAATGGCGTCCGGGTGATGCGCAGGGGCCTGCAT
>NZ_SMMF01000469.1:0-1171 GCF_009711355.1 Roseibium sp. RKSG952
CCGGCAGGTCGGGTTCGCCGGACGCTCACTAAAATCAAAGACGCCTCACGCTTTATTTTAGTCGATTGAGTTCTGGCCGTCCTTCTTTTTGGTGAGATGGGAGACAATTCCTCCGTACTCCTCTTCGCCCGACGCAGTTTTTGTCACTTTCAATCGGATGAGATTTTGCACCTGTGCAGATGGAAATTTTGGAAAGCTTGGCATCGTATTCTCCTTCAATGAACGCAATTGCCTGACAATCAACGTCAGGCGACGATTTTCTGGCAGCTGTTAAAGATGATGCATTCCAAGAGGCAGCTTCCCGGCGCGGCTTGCAGGCTGTCTTAGGAATTGCGAGGTCTCGGCTATCGAGATGCCGGTTTTTTTGTTTTTATACCTATTACAGAATATTTAGAGCTTTATATTAAACTCTGTTTTCCAAAACATTACATCCATGTAATTTTTTACTCCTGGCGCTGTAATACTTAGTATAGTGCACGGCGCAACACAGGACGGCTCTGACGCGTAAACGCAACGCACAGACTGCATCTGATCAAGACTTTCAGGATTGCCGCGATGCCGAACAAGCAAAGGCGATTTAGAAATTAATCGTCGCAGTCACCGACACGGGGTGACGCATAGTGCGTGCTCCTGCCGGCAGTCCGGACCAGCCCTCGCAAAAAACCAAGCGGAGTATTTGTATTCGCTCCCTGGCTGGCGCCAGCCCGCTCCAAAAACGGCTGCGTCAACCGGCTCAGGATTAGGGTTGCTCCGGGCGTTATGCCGAGGCCACATTCAAAAAATCGAAACGTGATTTAAATTACATAGCGATCAGGCTCAGTCATTTAGCATTACAGCATCAACTCCGATAACCGGATTGATCATCGAGAATAACAGGTGGCTGACATGACATACCTCAATATCACGTTTCTTTCGCTCGCAATTGCAGCTGTTTCTCTGCCACTGACCGCTACGGCAGCAATGGCCCGATCACTGATCCTGTAAGCCAACCGTAAACGTCAGACAGATGCCCGTTAGCTGCAACCGGCTGACGGGTGGGGCCAATTAATTCCAGCCGGTGAACCGAATGACATTTTAAGAATGGCATTAGGGAAATCTTGGGCCCGGCCAAAATCCAATGCGTTGACGTGTTTACGGTCATGATGTCCTGCTTTAGTAATCACCTGACAGT
>NZ_SMMF01000805.1:0-10898 GCF_009711355.1 Roseibium sp. RKSG952
GTTGCGCAGCTCTTCAACTTTGGCGGTCGAGCGTTCGATGAACATCTGCCAGCCCCGGCCCGGCTTTTCAGCCATGTCGGCCAACCAGTTCGGGTCCAGTTCGCGCCCGCGATAGGCGTCGATGAATTCACGACGGTTGATGCGGGCCTGGTCGGCCAATTTCACCATCGAGCTGTCCAGCGACATGATCCGGCGGTTGATGCCATAAAGCTGGTCAATCAGCGCTTCGATACGGTTGTTATGCAGATGTAGGCCGTTCACCAGTTCTACGATCTCGGCGCGCAGCTTCTGGTAAGTCGCTTCGTCTTTCTCGCTGAACGAATTGTCTTCATTCAGTGTGGCCGAAATCCGGCTGTCCTGCATCTCAGACAACATCGAGAAGTCGGTCGAGATCCGTTCCAAAGTGGTCAGAACCTGATCTTTCAGTGCGGCTTCCATTGCGGCCAACGACATGTTGGCCTGTTCGTCATCATCGTCGTCGTCATCGTTGTTCAGCGGGTTGCCATCGGCATCCAACTCAGGACCCGTATCCTTGGCTGGCTTTGCCGCCTGCACTGCCGAGGTATCCACAACGGGTTCTTCAACATCGCCGTCTTCGTCCATCTGGTTGCCAAATGTGGCCTCCAGATCGATGACATCACGCAGAAGAATATCTTCGGACAGCAATTCGTCGTGCCAGATGGTGATCGCCTGGAAGGTAAGCGGGCTTTCGCACAGACCGGCGATCATGGTGTTCCGACCGGCCTCGATCCGCTTGGCGATGGCAATCTCGCCTTCACGGCTCAGCAGTTCGACCGAGCCCATTTCGCGCAGATACATGCGCACAGGGTCATCGGTGCGATCAAGCTTTTCAGTGGCAGCACCGGCCAGCGCGACCTCGCGATTGCTTTCGGTCGTGACGAGTTCGGTCGAGCCTTTGTTCTCTTCCTCCTCGGCCTCTTCATCTTCGATGATGTTGATGCCCATTTCGGACAGCATCGACATAACGTCTTCGATCTGTTCCGAACTCACCTGATCAGGCGGCAGAACCTGATTGAGCTGGTCGTAGGTGATGTAACCTTTCTCGCGGGCCTCGGCGATCATCTTTTTGACCTGGGCCTGGCTCATGTCCAGCGAGATTTCCTGTTCCTGCTCTTCGGATTTGCGATCCTCGGTCGTGTCCTTGGCGGCCATTCAGTGCTCCTGCAGGGATGGGTGATTCGTTTGAACCGAATCATTAGCGCGAAGAAGTGATTCGACCACCCGTTTACCCGTTTTTCTTTTCCAGTGCCTTACGAAAACACCACTTTAGCGGCGTTTCCGCTCGAAATTGATGCCGGACATGATCGCCGCAAACGCGTCTTTCTCGTCTCGGTTGATTCGTGCGCCATTATCAGCGACGTCGAAAACGGCCCTGTCTTCGTTCTGGCTACGGCTTGTGCGGTTACGTTCTTCGGCGGCCTGAGCCAACCGGTACGTCAGCGCCTCATCAGCCAGATCGGACAGTTCTTCCGCAGCTTCGGCAATCTCGGCATCCAACCCCCGGAGCGCTTTGATCTTTGCGAGTTCCTCGGCCAGCGTCATCTCGGCCTTTTCAACGTCGCCTGGTTTGAACACACAGGGGATTACTGCCACATGGCGAAGGCTCAACAAGTTTTCAAGGGCATGCGGGCCCATTGCTGCAATAATGTGGTCTTGCAGGTTGTCCGGATCGTCAATCGCATGCCGCAATATGGCCTCGCGCAACGCAGCATGATCAGGGTCATGGCATTCCATTTCTTCCAGCTGATGTTCAAACTGAACAACTACCTTTGGGTTCAGGATTGCGATGGCCAGAATGGCTGCTTCACGCAGTTGAATGTCCGCATTCTCGGATGAGGCCAAGAATGAGGTCCTTGCCCCTGGCGACGCAGGTTGAGGTTGGGACTTCCAATTTCCGCGCGGTTGCCAGTTTCGGTTTTGCGATTGGCGCTGTGGCCGAAACAGCTGCCAGCGAAGGTCTTTTATCTCTTGTCCGTAGTGATTGCGGATAGAAGGATCGCGGATCAGTTTGATCTTTTCCCTAAGGGACTTGTCGAGAGCGGCCTTGCGTTCAGGACTGTCAAAGACCTTTCCCTCGGTCTCTCGTTGCCACAGCAGCTTGACCATAGGAATCGCACCTTCCAGAACAGTCTGAACGGCCCCTGCCCCCTCCGCTCGCAGCAGATCGTCAGGATCTTTGCCCTCGGGCATCAGCGCAAAGCGCAGCGATTTTCCCGCTTCCAGCAACGGCAACGCCAGATCGACTGCCCGCATCGCCGCGCGCAAACCCGCCGTATCACCATCCAGCGCGATGATCGGTTCGTCTGAGATGCGCCAAAGCAGTTGCAGCTGATGTTCGGTAATCGCAGTTCCAAGCGGCGCAACAGACGCGCCAAACCCGGCCTCGGCCAGCGCAATCACATCCATATAGCCTTCGGCAACAATCAATGGCTGACCCTTGCCGGCAGACTGTCGCGCAGGCCCGTGATTATAAAGGCTGCGGCCTTTATCGAACAATTCAGTCTCGGGTGAGTTCAGGTACTTGGCATTGTCGTTGGGGTCCATCGCTCGCCCGCCAAACGCAATGCACCGCCCGCGCGGATCCCGGATCGGGTACATGATCCGGTTGCGGAACGTATCGTAGGGCTTTTTGCCTTTATTCGAAGGCTTAGCCAGTCCGGCACCAAGGATCAGATCTTCTTCGATGCTCTTGCCACGCAGGTGATCCCAAAGCCCCTGCCAACCGTCAGGAGCAAATCCGATCTCCCAGCGATCCAGCGCCTTTTCATCCAAACCCCGGCGCGAGAGATAATCCCGCGCCTCTGCCCCTGCCGCTGTTTTGAGCTGCAAGCGGAAGAACTGCGCCGCCTGCTCCATCACATCGGCGAGCTGACTGCGGCGATCCTGCTTTTCCTGCGCTTTTGGATCGCGCGCAGGCATAGGCATACCAGCCTCTCGGGCGAGGATTTCAACCGCTTCGATGAACGAAACGTTTTCCGTCTCTTTAACAAAGCTGATCGCGTCGCCTTTGGCGTGACAACCAAAGCAATAGTAGAACCCTTTTTGGTCATCGACGTGGAATGAAGCGGTCTTTTCATGGTGGAAAGGACAAGGTGCCCACATATCCCCCTTGCCCTGATTGGACTTGCGGGCATCCCACGTGACTTTGCGTCCCACAACCTGAGACAGGCTCAGTCGGGTACGTAGTTCATCCAGAAATCCAGGGGGCAGTGACATGTATCAAACCTGACAGAAACAGAAACGCTCGCCAAGGGATTGACGAGCGTTTGTCCACAGCGAATTCGCAAACCTGTGGATTATTGCTGTAAACACAGCTCCAGCCAGGCAGCACCAAGGTCCTTTTTGCGCACATCGCGCATCTTTTGCTCATAGACCCAAGGTGTAATCAACGGAATTGCCGCGTTGTAGTTCTCGGGCCATGTAGGACCAGTTGCCGCGACCGCCTCGGCCACATCGCGTTCCTTGACCTTGTCGAGTCGTGCCTTTTGGACAGCAGCAACAACATCTGCCTGATACTGACAGCTTTGTTCCTTGGTCTCGGCAGCAGCCAGAGGTGTAGCCAGCAATGCAGCGGCAACGGCAATACGCAACATGGGGTTCTCCCGGAATCGTTTCTTTGCCGTAGCTTACCCTCGCGTGGCCACGCCTTCCATCGCCCTTTTCAAATCGTGAACCAATGTCTCAGCCATCGAGCGAAACACCATGATCTGAAACGCATTTTCACCGACACGCGTGATCGATGCCGTCATGTGAAACAACAGGCTGCGCACCGTATGACCGCGTTTGAAATGCCCAGACCTGAGATCAACAGGCACCAATCGCGCTAATACCTGCTCAGCCCGATCACCTTCCAGCCGGACAACCGCCCAGGCATCAGACTGATCCACCACAGCGGCATGTTTCTCAAGCGATGCATCCGGCTCTGGCCCTATCAGCATCGCATGAGAATGCCCGAACCAGACCGCGCGTGCGCCAGACTTTCCTGTCGCACGATTGGCGGCGGGGTATGCCATCCCATGCGCAGCCTTCATCGCATCGGACAGGGCCTTCTTCTGTCCCTTCAATGGCGAAACTGAAGTGATGGCACCTACATCCTCCTCGCTGACAGAAACCGATCCAACGGTCAGAGGCAAAAGACTGGCACAGGCTGTCTTGGCAATCAGCTTATCCACGAACGCGCCCTCCTTCGTGGTCAAAGAACACCGGATTTACAACCTCGCAAAGCGTGGTTACGCCACGCAGGTGATCCACCATTTTCACAACCTCGCCTTCGCGGTCTGGCCCATCCGCCAGAAACGCCAGCCCGATCATGGTTTCCAGCGTCGGAGAGTAACAAACGGATGTTATGTATCCCTGATCGCTGGTCCGCACGGGTTCGGCTTCTTCTCGGTAAAGATGTGCCCCGGCCAGCAGTTGCCTGCTTTCTCCGATTGGCTTGAGGCCGACCAGTCGTTCGCGCCCCGCCTCTTCCAGACCCGGTCGCTCTGACATGGTTTTACCGATACAGTCTTTCTTCTGCGAAACCATGCGGCCCATGCCGATGTCATAGGCAGTGGTGCGACCATGGATTTCCGCGTGGGTGATGAAACCTTTTTCGATCCGCAGAACGTTCAGGGCTTCCATACCGTACAGACCACCACCCAGCGCCTCGGCCCGTTCAATCAGAATATCGAACAGGCTGGCACCGTAGCGGGCAGGAACCGCTATTTCATAGGCATGTTCACCCGAGAATGAGATGCGGAACAAACGCCCTTTGACACCTAGCACTTCGACTTGCCCACAAGCCATGAAAGGCCAGCTTTCATCGTCAAGTATTTGATCCAAAATGCCATTCAGCAATTCGCGTGATTTCGGTCCGGCAACAGCGAATTGTGCCCACTGCTCTGTAACCGACGTGAAAGACACATCCATATCTGGGCATAAACCCTGATGCACAAACTCGAGATGTTTCATCACCTCACCCGCCGCAGCGGTTGTCGTTGTCATCAGGTAGTGATTTTCACCCAAACGCGCAGTCGTGCCGTCATCCATCACATAGCCGTCTTCGCGCAGCATCAGGCCATAGCGCACACGCCCGACCTTCAGCGTCGAGAACATGTTGGTATAGACGAAATCCAGAAACTTTCCCGCATCCGGGCCCTGAATATCGATCTTACCCAGCGTCGAGACATCGCATACACCGACCGCATCACGCACCTGTTTGACCTCACGATCACAGGATTCCCGCCAAGTGGTTTCGCCCGTTTTGGGGAAGTAGCTCGGTCGATACCACAATCCTGCCTCGATCATCGGAGCATTTCGAGCGACGGAGGCTTTGTGCGAAGTTGTAAAACGCTGAGGCTTGAAGCCCTCGCCTTCTGCACCAGCGCCATAGGCCCCGATAGCAATCGGCGAATATGGCGGGCGGAATGTGGTGGTTCCGGTTTCTGGAATGCCCCGCCCCGTCGCATCCGCCAAAATAGCCAGCGCTGCAACGTTCGAGTTCTTACCCTGATCCGTCGCCATACCTTGTGTGGTGTAGCGCTTCATATGCTCTACCGAACGGAAGTTCTCGGTTGCCGCCTGTTTGACGTCTTTGACTGTCACATCGTTCTGGAAATCCAGCCACGCGCGCCCTTTGCCCGGAACCGCCCAAAGCTGCGTGATCTCGTAAGACGCATCTTCTGCTGCAGGCAATGCCATATCCGGTGCTGTCAGACCAAGCCCTTCCAACGCTTCACCCGCCGCAGCAATTCCCTCGCGCAAACAGGCCGAAGTCGAGAACGAACCGTTGCAGGCCCCTGCAATTGACATTCCGGGTACTGATCCAGGTGTCGGCACAAACGCTTCGATATCGCGCCGCCACGTGGGTCGTCCATTCATGTGGCAGGTCAGGTGCACCGACGGGTTCCAGCCTCCGGTCATGGCAAGACAGTCTGTGTGAATACGCTCCTCACCGCTGGGACGCCTTACCGTAATGGATTCAAGCCCTTTTCGGCCCGAACTACCACAAACCTGAGCACCGCGCAGAACCTGATAGTGCTTCGACAGCGGAGCGTCATGACGGCTGTCGATCACGGCCGCAACATGAACACCGGCATCCAACAAATCACGCGCAGTGCGGTGAATGTCATCCGTATTACCAAAGATAGTGACATTCCGACCCGCGCTGACTCCCCAACGGTTCAGATAGGCCCGCACCGCGCCAGCGGTCATGATCCCGGGACGGTCATTATCGCGAAAGGCAACCGGGCGCTCCAAAGCGCCAGCCGCCAGCACCGACCGCTTAGCCACAATGCGCCAATAGGTCTCCAACGGTGCGCCGTTCGGTCGACGCTCGGTGTGATGCAGCACACGTTCAAGGGCGGCGAAAGTGCCCTGATCATAAGCGCCTGCAACCGTCGTCCGTGTCATTAGCCGAACGTTGTCCATCGACTTCAGTTCAGCCAAAACCTCGTCGGCCCAGACATATCCAGGCTTCCCATCGATTTCATAGGTTTCAGCCAGCAGACGCCCGCCCATCCGATTGCTTTCATCGGTCAGAATGACGTCAGCGCCAGCGCGCCCGGCGGTAAGTGCTGCCATCAGCCCTGCGGGTCCGGCACCGATAACGAGCAAGTCACAGAAGGCATAAGCGCTTTCATACTTGTCCGTATTGTCCTGCCCAGACAACGCACCCAGTCCGGCAGCGCGCCGGATCGCGGGTTCATAGACCTTTTCCCAAAAGCTCTTGGGCCACATGAAGGTCTTGTAGTAGAACCCCGCCCCCAAGAACGGGGCCGCCAGATCGTTGAGCGACAAAAGATCAAAGTTCAGGCTGGGCCAGCGGTTCTGGCTGCGTGCCTCAAGACCAGGATAGACCTCCTGCATCGTGGCGCGCACATTAGGCTCCTGTGTCGGACCACTTCCAACCGTCATAAGCGCATTGGGTTCTTCGCTGCCCGCCGTCAAAACCCCACGCGGGCGATGATATTTGAAAGACCGCCCCATCAGTCGCTGCTCATTTGCAAGCAGAGCCGAGGCAAGCGTGTCGCCCTCAAACCCGGAATAGCTGATACCGTCAAAGACGAAAGGAATGGGCTTTGAGCGATCAATCAGACCCTTACCATTGATCCTCATGATTTCGCCTCCGATGCCAGCTCAGTCTTCAGAACCTCATGTGTGACGGTGTCCCGGGTCACGACGATCCATGCCCCGCAGCCGCCTTCGTGGTACCAGACGTCGCGCGTCACACCGGCTGGATTATCACGTAGATAAACGAAATTATCCCATGCCTCTTCACCCGCGTCAGGTGCCGGACGCTCAAGATCGACCGCTGCGCCGCGATAGTAAAACTCACGCCGGTCCCGTTCCCCGCAATGCGGACAGGTGATCCTCATGACCGCACCCCTTGCTGTACTTTGTTATGAAACTGCATCTACCCAACCTCAGTGCAGGTTATGCTGAGAGCCTTTGCCCTCTTCATCTATGATCCCACGACCGGTCCGGAACCGATCCAGTCGAAAGCCGGTTGCATTCTGATGGTACTGCCCGGTGGCAATCAGATGCGCGAACACGTTGCCCGATCCTGGTACGGCCTTGAAACCACCGTAGTTCCAGCCGCAATTCAGATAGAGCCCCTCGATATGCGTTGTATCGATAATCGGAGAACCATCAGGCGACATGTCCATGATCCCACCCCAGGATCGCAGAACCTTGGCCTTTGAGATCATCGGCATAAGCGTGACACCGGCCTCCATAACGCTTTCAACCGTCGGCAGATTACCGCGTGCGGCGTAGGACGCGTAGAAATCAAGATCACCACCGAAGACAAGGCCACCTTTGTCCGACTGGCTGATATAGAAATGCCCCATGCCGAATGTGACGACGTGATCGATGCAGGGCTTCAGTCCTTCGGTGACAAAGGCCTGCAAAACATGGCTTTCGACAGGCAATCGCATTCCTGCCATCGCGGCCACTTGCCCCGAACGCCCGGCCGTGACCATAGCGACTTTCTTAGCCCGGATCGGACCGCGAGAGGTCTGCACACCACGAACCACACCGTTTTCGATGTCAATTCCGGTAACCTCGCAGTTCTGAATCAGATCAACACCGCGTTGATCCGCCCCGCGCGCGTATCCCCATGCCACAGCATCGTGACGGGCCGTCCCACCGCGCGCGTGATAGAGGCCGCCGTAAATCGGAAAGCGCAGATTGTCGTAATTGAGGTACGGCAGCATTGATTTCAGCTCGTCCCGCCCCAGCAATACTGCGTCGTCGCCCTGACTGATCATCATGTTTCCACGACGTGCGGCCGCGTCCCGCTGGCCGTCGGAATGGAACAGGTTGATGATACCGCGCTGCGAATGCATGACGTTGTAGTTCAGATCTTCTTCCAGCCCTTCCCACAGTTTCAACGAATGTGAATAGAACTCGGAATTTCCCTGAAGGAAGTAGTTGGCGCGCACGATCGTCGTGTTTCGACCAATGTTGCCGCCACCGATGTAGCCCTTCTCAAGCACCGCAACATTTGTCAGGCCATGTTCCTTGGCCAGATAATACGCGGTGCTAAGACCATGGCCGCCGCCGCCGATGATGACGATGTCATACTCAGCTTTCGGCTCAGGATCGCGCCAATGCGGCGTCCACCCTTTGTTACCAGTCAAACCCTCTTTGAGGACGCGTAAGCCGGAAAAACGCATTCAGATCTCCCTGCGAGTTCGTCGGCATCAAACCAACTCCCGAAAGCAGTAGCAATGCGGTGAAACGGTTCCGCCTCTGTTTTCGACAAGAACTTGTCTATCGGCGACCAAAAAAATGGTCATCACGACTTACGCTTTGCAAGTCAGCATCGAGTGAAAGATATATAAATCTGATAGTTAACCAAATCAGACAGTATTCTCTGCCTGGTGTTGCGCATAGTTCAAGAAAAACGACAATCGGCTCACCAATTCCAAGCCGATTGTCGCTCGTTTTCAGTTACAGACCTTTTGCGCGGTAGCTTTTCGACACGCGGTCAATCGCCACGATATAGGCAGCAGTCCGCAAATCATCGACGTCGGCCCGGTCGTGCCAAACCTCGCTCATCGACTGATAGGCGATCCGCATGGTGTCATCGAGGCCTGACCGCACCAGTTCAAGCTCATCCGCACCTTTCAGATACTTGGCCTTAAAGTCCGGAGACATAGACCATGCATCGCCGAGGTAGCGATCAAGCCGTTCCAGTTCGCTGACGATCAGTTCATGCCGCGCCTCTTCCTGGCGACGCTGCATGCGACCGAACCGGATATGGCTGAGGTTCTTGACCCATTCAAAGTAAGAGACCGTCACACCACCCGCGTTGGCGTACATATCGGGGATAATAACGGTGCCTTTCTTGCGAAGGATCTCATCTGCACCCGCCGTCACTGGTCCATTTGCAGCCTCGATGATCAACGGTGCCTTGATGTTCTCTGCATTGGACAAGTTGATCACACCTTCCAGTGCCGCCGGGATCAGGATGTCACATTCCTGCTCCAGAACTGCGCCACCCTCGGCGGTGTGGGTCGCATCCGGATAGTCTTTTACACCGCCATGTTTGACGATCCACTGGCGTACAGCCTCCACATCAATCCCGTCGGGATTATAGAGTGCCCCATCCCATTCGATGATACCCACGATGCGAGAGCCGTCTTCTTCGCTCAGGAACTTGGCGGCGTGGTAGCCCACGTTGCCCAACCCCTGCACGATCACGCGCTTGCCATCCAGTTTCCCGGACATTCTTGCTTTCTTGACGTCTTCGGGGTGACGGAAAAACTCGCGCAAGGCGTATTGAATACCGCGACCGGTTGCTTCCACGCGCCCCGCGATACCGCCAGCATTCAACGGCTTACCGGTAACGCAAGCACGCGAGTTGATGTCCGTGGTGTTCATCCGAGCGTATTGGTCAGCGATCCATGCCATTTCACGCTCACCCGTTCCCATATCAGGAGCAGGCACGTTCTGAGACGGATTGATCAAGTCACGTTTTGCCAGCTCATAGGCGAAACGACGGGTGATCTGCTCCAGTTCATGTTCTTCATACTGACGCGGATCAATGCACAATCCACCTTTCGATCCACCAAACGGCGCTTCGACCAACGCGCATTTATACGTCATCAGCGCTGCGAGGGCTTCAACCTCATCCTGATTCACCGCCGTGGCATAGCGAATACCACCCTTTACCGGCTCCATATGTTCGGAATGAACCGATCGATAACCAGTGAAAGTGTGGATTTGCCCGCGCAGGCGAACGCCAAATCGCACGGTATAGGTGGCGTTGCACACCCGGATCTTTTCCTCCAGCCCCGGCGGCAGGTCCATCAGGGACGCAGCCCTGTTAAACATCAGATCAACACTTTCACGAAAGCTGGGTTCATTGATGGGCGTCATAAAATCCTCCGTGCAGGTAAATGACTTACATATTGACGTTTTGTCGCACCCCTAACGGATCACTGCAATCGCCAACTGCACTTTTTTTCATCAAAAAATAAACAACCCGTTTCGCCGCTTACTGGCGAGTCGCTGTGGTTAACAAATAGAAGCGCATTGTCCCTACCGACGAAACAAACCCGCAGAGAGCGCGCGAACTAAAGCCAATTTCCATTCAATAATAGCAACATAGTGTCGAATCCGCCCAAATCTCGCCACGTTCCACATCTAAATTATTAAAGTTGCGAAGGTCTGGTTTCAGCGTGCCGTATCCGTGTGCGTGGCCGCCAAGGGGACTCGTTATGAGAAATTTTGATTGGAAGTCTAGATTCAATAAGCCCAGCCTGAAGAGCGCTCGCCCAAAATGGCTGGAGGCATTTATGGCGTCGGAAAGCGGCGCGATGACCATACTCACACTGTTCCTCATAATGATCGTTTTTGTTGCAGCAGGATTTGCCGTGGATGTCATG
>NZ_SMMF01000479.1:0-1240 GCF_009711355.1 Roseibium sp. RKSG952
CAGCTTCTGCCATTCGAGTTTCGCGAAGCCGCGCCTGTTGCGGATGGTGACCAGTTGCTCTGCCGTCAGCTGTTTGAGCCATTCGCTGTCAGCCCATGACGGCAGGTGGATCGTTCCGGGCGGAAAAGATGCACCGGCTGCAATTTCTTCCTCGATCGGGCGCTGCTGTCGCAGGAAGCGGTAGGTCTCGGCCTTGAAGGTCGAAGTGGCAACGTTCCAGAGCCTTGCGCCCCGGCGCAGGCGCTTGCCCGCAATGGTCGCGTCCACATAGGTCGGCCCGGAAACCGGGCTTGCCCGGTTGAAGCCTTCCAGTCCCTTGACAGGGGCCACCTGGGCAAAACCGACCGAACGGGCCCAGCCATAGACGGCCGCCGTTTCATAGCCCGTGTCGATTGCCAGCCGGACAAGCCCCAGCTCCGCACCATTGGCATGTGGCCAATTTCGGCTCAGCAGTGCCGTCAGTCCTTTCCAGGCGTCCGGGTCCCCCGGTCCGCCTTCAATCACCACATGATCGACCAGCCAGCTTTCCAGGCTACGGCCCCAGGCCCAGACATCGATTTCAAACCGGTCCTTCTGAACATCCGCTCCAGCGGTCAGGAAGAGACCGTTCGAGGGCACGGTTCCGGCTGGCCAGTCCTCCCGCTGCTCGGCGACCCGTTGCCAGTCCGGCGCGTCGCCGGTTTCGATCCAGGTCTCCCCGAGAATGGTGTTCCGGAACGCCCGCATCGCCTCGTCGCCGCCCTGTGCCGCTTGCATGGCGGCCCGCGCGATCCGCTGCCAGCTGAGCCAACCTACCGGCGAATAGAGCGCCGACAGGTGGTAGCCGACCGTCGTGGGATCGATAGCCGTTGCCGTCGCGCGCCACTCGCCGCGCTCGAGCATCGCCGTTTTGTGGTGTTCGGCGATTGCCGCGTCGCAGCCCTCGCAATAGTACTCCGCCGTCTCCGGCTGCCCCTTCTGCCAACGCAGCCGTTCGAACTTCAGCCACTGCATCGCGCCGCAATGCGGACAGGGCACGAAGAACCGGCGTTGATCACTGGCCTCGTAGTCCCGTTCGATCCGGCTGACGCCTCGGATCGTGGGCGTCGAGACCAGGAAGACCTTGCGCCGGTGTGCGAAGGTCAGCGAGCGCGCTTCCGCCAGCGTCACCGGGTCACCTTCCTCGTCGGCAGAGGCCGGATAGGCGTCAACCTCATCGAGAAAGATGTACCGCGCCGGAGTCGAGCGGAGACCTACCGCC
>NZ_SMMF01000018.1:0-208 GCF_009711355.1 Roseibium sp. RKSG952
CCATGATGCCGAGACACAGTATCTCAACGGAGGTGTCGTCACTGACCGGCCTGCGCTGACCGGTCCGGTCAACGGCGTCTGGACCGGATTGCCGGAATGCACCGTAATCATTGATGACGAGGAACCAGTGAGCGTCACGGATGGCTCGTTGGAACTGGAAAGCGCGGTTGGCATGGCTGTGACAGTGCGGATCGAGCCGGTGTTTCCG
>NZ_SMMF01000894.1:0-37045 GCF_009711355.1 Roseibium sp. RKSG952
GCTGGCGTCGTCGCATCCATCATCGAATAATTGACGGCAGGGCCTGCCGGCTCATTGGGAAACAATCGGCGGCAGGCCCGCCAGTCTACTCGGGAAATCTGAAATGAACGGTCAGAATATCCGGATCCGCCTGAAGGCATTTGACCACCGTATTCTCGACGCCTCCACCAAGGAGATCGTCAATACGGCCAAGCGGACCGGTGCACAGGTACGGGGTCCCGTGCCGCTGCCGACGCGGATCGAGAAGTACACAGTGCTTCGCGGACCGCATATCGATAAGAAAAGCCGCGATCAGTTCGAGATGCGGACGCACAAGCGCCTTCTCGACATCGTTGATCCGACGCCCCAGACGGTGGACGCGCTCATGAAGCTCGACCTGGCCGCTGGTGTCGACGTCGAGATCAAGCTCTGAGGCGGATCGAAGGGGACACGTCTATGCGTTCTGGAGTGATCGCTCAGAAGGTGGGCATGACTCGTATCTACAATGATGCGGGCGAACATGTTCCGGTCACAGTCCTGCGGCTGGAAAAATGTCAGGTGGTTGCCCACCGGACTGAAGAAAAGAACGGCTACACCGCGCTGCAGATCGGCGCCGGTGCTGCCAAGGTAAAGAACACGCCGAAGGCGCAGCGCGGCCATTTCGCAGTAGCGAAGGTCGAGCCGAAGCGCACTGTGGCCGAGTTCCGGGTGTCGTCCGACAATCTGATCGACGTTGGCGCGGAAATCACCGCCGACCACTACGTCGAAGGTCAGTTTGTCGACGTGACCGGCACCTCGATCGGTAAGGGTTTTGCCGGTGTTATGAAGCGTCACAACTTCGGTGGTGGCCGCGCATCTCACGGTAACTCGATCTCGCACCGTTCTCACGGTTCGACCGGTCAGTGTCAGGATCCGGGCCGCGTCTTTAAAGGCAAGAAGATGGCCGGTCACATGGGCGACGTCCGCGTGACCACGCAGAACCTGAAGGTTGTGCGCACTGATGTTGAACGCGGCCTGATCATGGTCGAGGGCTCTGTTCCGGGCGCCAAGGGCGGTTGGATCCAGGTTCGCGACGCGGTCAAGAAGGCGCTGCCGGAAGGTGTTCCGGTGCCGGGTGCTTACAAGGCACCTGAAGCTGCCGAAGCCGCCGGGAAGGAGAGTGAGTGATGGAACTTGAGGTCAAGACCCTCGAAGGCGGGGCGGCCGGTTCGATCACGGTGTCTGACGAGATCTTCGGTCTCGAGCCGCGCACCGATCTGATCCACCGTGTGGTGCGCTGGCAGCTGGCAAAGCGCCAGGCCGGCACCCACAAGACGCTGCAGCGCTCGGAAGTTTCTGGCACCACGAAGAAATTCGTGCGCCAGAAAGGCTCCGGCGGCGCCCGTCACGGCAACAAGAAGGCCCCGCAGTTTCGCGGCGGCGGCAAGGCATTCGGCCCGATCGTCCGCGATCACGGCCATGATCTGCCGAAGAAGGTCCGCGCTCTTGGCCTGAAGCATGTGCTTTCGGCCAAGGCGAAGTCCGCAAGCCTGATCGTTGTCGAAGACGTAAAGGCAGCCGAAGCCAAGACCAAGGCTCTGAAGGACCAGTTCGGGAAACTGGGTCTGTCGAGCGCCCTGGTCATCGATGGCGCCGAGCTGGACCAGAACTTCGCACTGGCTTCCCGGAACATCCCGAATGTGGACGTTCTGCCGGTTCAGGGCATCAACGTTTACGACGTCATGCGCGCCAACACCCTGGTGTTGACGAAGGCAGCGGTGTCGGCACTTGAGGAGCGCTTCAAATGAGCAATCTTCCTCACTACGACAAGATCGTTGGTCCGGTGATCACCGAGAAGTCCACCATGGCTTCCGAAGAGAACAAGGTGGTCTTCAAGGTCGCGACAGACGCGACCAAGCCGGAAATCAAGGCTGCTGTTGAGGCACTGTTCGGCGTCAAGGTCACGGCTGTGAACACCCTGGTCCGCAAGGGCAAGGTGAAGCGTTTCCGTGGCCGGATCGGCCGTCAGTCCGACTTCAAGAAGGCCGTCGTTACGCTTCAGGAAGGTCACGCCATTGACGTGACCACCGGGCTCTAAGACGGGGACTAAGAGAAATGGCACTTAAGACATTCAATCCCACGTCGCCAGGCCGCCGTCAGCTGGTCCAGGTCGACCGTTCGGATCTCTGGAAGGGCAAGCCGGTCAAGACCTTGACCGAAGGTCTTTCCAAGTCCGGTGGCCGGAACAACACCGGCCGCCTGACGGCTCCGAACCGTGGTGGCGGTCACAAGCGGTCCTACCGTCTGGTGGACTTCAAGCGCCGCAAGTGGGACGTTCCGGCAACGGTCGAGCGGCTTGAATACGATCCGAACCGGACCGCGTTCATTGCCCTGATCCGTTACGAAGACGGTGAGCTGAGCTACATCCTGGCGCCGCAGCGTCTGGCTGCCGGTGACAAGGTTGTCGCCGGTCAGGCCGTCGACGTGAAGCCGGGCAACGCGATGCCGCTGGCCTCCATTCCGGTCGGTACCATCGTTCACAACATTGAACTGAAGCCGGGCAAGGGCGCACAGCTGGCACGTTCCGCTGGTGCATTTGTTCAGGTCGTCGGCCGTGACCAGGGTTACACCACGCTGCGCCTGATGTCTGGCGAACAGCGCCGTGTTCTGGGCACCTGCATGGCAACCGTCGGCGCAGTGTCCAACCCGGACCACGCCAACATCAATCTGGGTAAAGCCGGCCGCTCGCGTTGGCTCGGCCGCGTTCCGCACACCCGCGGTGTTGCAATGAACCCGATCGATCACCCGCATGGTGGTGGTGAAGGCCGGACCTCGGGTGGTCGTCATCCGGTTACTCCTTGGGGTAAACCGACCAAAGGCAAGCGCACGCGGCGCAACAAGCAGACTGATAAGTATATCGTCCGCAGCCGCCACGCGCGTAAGAAGTAAAGGGCAAGGATCGTGGCACGTTCGATCTGGAAAGGTCCGTTTGTCGACGGGTATCTGCTGAAGAAAGCGGACAAGGTTCGTGAATCCGGCCGCAACGAGGTCATCAAGACCTGGAGCCGCCGGTCGACGATCCTGCCGCAGTTCGTCGGTCTCACCTTCGGCGTCTACAACGGTCAGAAGCACGTTCCGGTGCTGGTGTCTGAAGAGATGATTGGTCACAAGTTCGGCGAGTTCTCGCCGAGTCGGACCTATTACGGACACGGCGCCGACAAGAAGGCAAAGAGGAAGTAACGATGGGCAAGCCGAAGCGTGAGCGGACGCTCGCTGACAACGAGGCCCGGGCAATGACCCGCATGCTGCGCGTTTCCCCGCGCAAGCTGAATCTCGTTGCGGCTGCTATCCGCGGCAAGAAGGTCGGTTCCGCGATTGCGGACCTGACATTCTCCCGCAAGCGCATCGCACAGGACGTCAAGAAGACGCTCATGTCCGCGATTGCGAATGCGGAAAACAACCACGATCTCGACATCGACAATCTGGTCGTTGCCGAGGCACATGTCGGAAAGGCGTTTGTGATCAAGCGCTTCCAGGCACGTGCCCGCGGTCGTGTTGGCCGGATCGAGAAGCCTTTCTCGAACCTGACCATCGTCGTGCGTGAAGTCGAGGAGGCTGCCTGATGGGACATAAAGTAAATCCGATCGGCATGCGCCTCGGGATCAACCGCACCTGGGATTCCCGCTGGTTTGCGACCAAGGGCGAATATGGCGAACTTCTTCATGAAGATTTCCGCATTCGCGAGTTCCTGATGAAGGAACTGAAGCAGGCCGCGGTTTCCAAGATCGTGATCGAGCGTCCGCACAAGAAGTGCCGCGTCACCATTCACTCCGGCCGTCCGGGTGTGGTGATCGGCAAGAAGGGTGCCGACATCGAGCGTCTTCGCAAGAAGATCGCCGACATCACCAAGTCCGAAGTGCACATCAACATCGTTGAAGTGCGCAAGCCGGAAATTGACGCAACGCTTGTTGCGGCATCGATCGCCCAGCAGCTGGAACGCCGTGTGGCCTTCCGCCGCGCCATGAAGCGCTCGGTCCAGTCGGCCATGCGTCTTGGCGCACAGGGCATCCGGATCAACTGCAGTGGCCGTCTTGGTGGTGCGGAAATCGCGCGTATCGAATGGTACCGTGAAGGCCGCGTGCCGCTCCACACCCTGCGTGCCGACATCGACTACGGTGTTGCTTCCGCCCATACCGCTTACGGCGTGTGCGGCGTGAAGGTCTGGATCTTCAAGGGTGAAATTCTCGAGCATGACCCGATGGCGTCTGAGCGCCGTGCAACGTCCGGCTCGGATAACAACCAGGGTGATCGCGGCGGACGCCGGGATCGGGGCCGTGAGCGCGCAGCCTGATTAGGCTGCCTGCTGCTCGCGTAACACGAGAAACGAGAGAAGAACGATGCTGCAACCGAAGCGAACGAAGTTCCGCAAGCAGCACAAGGGCCGCATCCACGGCTTGTCGAAGGGAGGCACTGACCTCAACTTCGGCGCTTACGGTCTGAAGGCAGTTGAGCCTGAGCGGGTCACCGCTCGCCAGATCGAAGCGGCCCGCCGTGCCATGACCCGTCACATGAAGCGTGCGGGTCGCGTATGGATCCGCATCTTCCCGGACCTCCCGGTGTCCTCCAAGCCGGCGGAAGTCCGCATGGGTAAGGGTAAGGGTTCTCCGGACTACTGGGCTTGCCGCGTCAAGCCTGGCCGGATCATGTTCGAAATCGACGGCGTGCCGGAAGATGTTGCGCGTGAAGCCATGCGTCTTGCCGCTGCCAAGCTGCCGATCAAGTGCCGCTTCGTTCAGCGTATCGCTGAATAAGCAGTCGAGGAGCTAAAGCCATGAAGGCAACTGACGTAAGAGCAAAGACCCTCGACGAGCTCCGTGCGGAGCTTGAGGGCCTGAAGAAAGAGCAGTTCAACCTGCGCTTCCAGAAGGCTTCGGGTCAGCTTGAAAACACTGGGCGCGTCCGGCAAATCCGCCGCGACATCGCCCGTATCCAGACGATCATGCGCGAAAAGCGCGTGTCGGCGAACGCGTAAGGAGACGGCAATGCCAAAGCGTATCCTGCAGGGCACCGTTGTCGGCGACGCCAATGACAAGACGGTAACGGTGAATGTGGAGCGCCGCTTCACGCACCCGCTTCTGAAAAAGACTGTGCGCCGGACCAAAAAGTACCGCGCACATGACGAAAGCAACCAGTATAAGGTCGGCGACACTGTTCAGATTGAAGAGTGCGCACCGATTTCGAAAAACAAACGTTGGACCGTGGTCACTCAGTGACCACGCTCCGTCAGGTGAGCATCAGGCGCCCGTGACCGGTGCGCCAATAGAAGAATAAGGCAGCCAGTCATGATTCAGATGCAAACAAACCTCGACGTCGCGGATAACTCCGGCGCGCGTCGTGTCATGTGCATCAAAGTGCTCGGCGGCTCCAAGCGTAAATATGCCCAGGTAGGCGACATCATTGTCGTCTCCGTCAAAGAGGCAATTCCGCGGGGGCGCGTCAAAAAGGGCGACGTGATGAAGGCAGTCGTCGTGCGTACGGCAAATGACATCCGCCGTCCCGATGGCAGCGTGATCCGGTTCGACCGCAACGCGGCCGTTCTGGTCAACAACAACAAGGAGCCGGTCGGCACCCGTATCTTCGGGCCAGTGCCGCGCGAACTCCGTGCTAAGAACCATATGAAGATTATTTCGCTCGCGCCGGAGGTGCTCTGATGGCTGCGAAAATTAAAAAGGGCGACACGGTTGTCGTGCTCACCGGCCGTGACAAGGGCAAGACCGGTGAAGTCATCCAGATGCTGGTTGACGACAACAAGGCTCTGGTTCGCGGTGTGAACATGGTCCGCCGCCACCAGCGCCAGACCCAGACGCAGGAAGCCGGGATCATCGCCAAGGAAGCGCCGATCCATCTGTCCAACATCGCGATCGCAGATCCGAAGGACGGCAAGGCCACCCGCGTCGGCTTCAAGGTGCAGGAAGATGGCAAGAAGGTCCGTGTGGCCAAGCGTTCGGGAGACCTGATCGATGGCTGAGACCAACTACATCCCGCGTCTTAAAACGCACTACGACGACGTTGTGCGCAAGCAATTGCAGGAAAAGTTCGAGTACACGAACCCGATGATGGTTCCGAAGCTCGAAAAGATCGTGCTGAACATTGGTGTCGGCGAAGCTGTCGGCGACTCCAAGAAGGCTCGTACGGCCGCTGAAGACCTGGCCCTGATTGCCGGTCAGAAGCCGGTGATCACCAAGGCGAAAAAGTCGATCGCGACCTTCAAGGTCCGTGAAGGCATGCCGCTTGGTGTCAAGGTTACCCTGCGCCGTCAGCAAATGTATGATTTCCTTGACCGTCTGGTCACCATCGCGCTGCCGCGCGTGCGTGACTTCCGCGGTCTGAACCCGAAGAGCTTTGACGGCCGCGGCAACTACGCCATGGGTATCAAAGAGCACATCGTGTTCCCGGAAATCGAGTACGACAAGGTCGACCAGATCTGGGGTATGGACGTGATCGTCTGCACCTCGGCTGCTAACGATGACGAAGCGCGTGAACTGCTGCGCGCGTTCAACTTCCCGTTCACCAAGTAATTTGGCGAGATACGGGAAAGGAACGAGGAACAACGATGGCGAAGAAGAGCGCGGTCGAGAAGAACAAGCATCGCGAGAAGCTTGTCAAGAAGTACGCTGAGAAGCGCGCTGCCCTCAAGGCAATGGCCAAGGACGAGTCCTTGAGCCTTGAAGAGCGGTTCAACGCACGTCTGAAGCTGGCAAAGCTGCCGCGGAACTCCGCACCGAACCGGATTCGCAACCGCTGCGAAGTCTCGGGTCGTCCGCGCGGTTACTACCGCAAGCTGAAGATGTCGCGTATTGCGCTTCGTGAACTGGGCTCCCTGGGGAAAATCCCGGGCCTGGTCAAGTCGAGCTGGTAAGGAGAAACTCCCATGGCAATTTCTGATCCGTTGGGGGATATGCTGACCCGCATCCGCAATGCGCAACTGCGCCGGAAGAGCAAGGTCAGCTCGCCGAATTCAAAATTGCGTGCCCACGTACTTGATGTGTTGGCCAAGGAAGGGTACATCCGGGGCTACACCACGGTTGACTTCGAGGGCGGCAAGTCCGAGTTGGAAATCGAACTGAAGTATTTCGACGGTGAGCCGGTGATTCGCACGATTGAGCGCGTCTCCAAGCCGGGCCGCCGCGTTTACTCGTCGGTGAAGAACATCCCGCATGTGGCAAATGGCCTGGGCGTGTCGATTCTGTCGACTCCGCGCGGTGTCATGAGCGACCATCAGGCGCGGGATGAGAATGTAGGTGGCGAGGTTCTGTGTCGCGTCTTCTGATGCGGCACACTCGTCTTAATTATAACGACTAAGGTTGGTCAGATGTCTCGAATTGGCAAAAAGCCAGTCCCCGTGCCGAGCGGGGTAACGGCAACGATCAACGGTCAGACGGTATCGGTCAAGGGCCCGAAGGGAGAACTTTCCTTCGTGCTTAACGACCTCGTGCTGGCCGAAATGACGGACGACGGGATCAAGGTTGATCCGCGTGGTACTACCAAGAAGGCTCGCTCCCTTTGGGGCATGAGCCGCACCATGGTGCAGAACATCATCACCGGCGTGAGCGCAGGCTTCGAAAAGCAGCTTGCCATTACCGGTGTTGGTTATCGTGCACAGGTCCAGGGCAAAAACCTTCAGCTCGCGCTGGGTTTCTCGCATGATGTGATCTTTCCGATCCCGGAAGGCATCGACATCAAATGCCCCAAGCCGACCGAGATCGTGATCTCGGGCATCGACAAGCAAACTGTCGGGCAGGTGGCTGCAGAAATCCGTGAGTTCCGTCCGCCGGAGCCCTACAAGGGCAAGGGTGTTCGGTATGCAGACGAGTTTATCGTCCGCAAAGAAGGCAAGAAAAAGTAACGGACCTGGATCATGGCGAACAGCAAAATTGCTTTCGAGCGCCGCCGCGATCGCGTGCGCCGTTCGATCAAGAAGGTGGCGAACGGACGTCCGCGCCTTTCGATCTTCCGCTCGTCCAAGCAGATCTATGCACAGATCATCGACGATGCGAAAGGTCATACTATTGTCGCAGCCTCGACGATCGACGCCGATCTGAAGGGCACCTTGAAGACGGGCGCCGACACTGCAGCAGCCGCTGCCGTCGGCAAGCTTGTTGCCGAGCGCGCAGCCGCCGCCGGTGTCAAGCAGGTCGTGTTCGACCGGGGTGGGTACCAGTATCATGGCCGCGTCAAGGCGCTGGCTGATGCGGCCCGCGAAGGTGGACTTGAATTCTGACCAGCGCCCGTTGGCGCTCTTAAGAACGGAAGACGTATAAAATGGCGAGACAGGATAATCGCGAGCGCGAAGAGCGCGACAGCGAATTCGTCGACAAGCTCGTTCACATCAACCGCGTCGCGAAGGTGGTCAAGGGCGGCCGTCGCTTCGGCTTTGCCGCGCTCGTCGTGGTTGGTGATCAGAAGGGCCGCGTCGGCTTTGGACACGGCAAGGCACGTGAAGTGCCGGAAGCGATCCGCAAGGCGACCGAAGCTGCAAAGCGTACCATGATCCGGGTGCCGCTGCGCGAAGGCCGGACCCTGCACCATGATGTCGAAGGCCGTCACGGCGCTGGCAAGGTTCTCTTGCGTGCAGCCCCGGCCGGTACCGGTATCATCGCAGGTGGCCCGATGCGTGCAGTGTTCGAGACCCTCGGTGTTCAGGACGTCGTTGCCAAGTCTCTTGGCTCTTCGAACCCGTACAACATGGTCCGTGCGACGTTTGACGCGCTGACCCGGGAAGACAGCCCGCGCTCCGTGGCAGCGCGCCGTGGCCTTAAGGTTTCGGTGCTGCAGTCCCGCCGCCGGGATAACAACGAGGATGCGGCACCGGCCGCCGCTGAGGCTTGATCTCAGCGGGACCGGTTCCCACTTGAACGAGGGTTAGTTCCATGGCGAACACCGAAAAGACTGTAACGGTCGAACAGATCGGCAGCCCGCTGCGCCGTCCTAAGGACCAGCGCGCGACGCTCATCGGTCTTGGCCTGAACAAGATGCACCGCCGTTCGACGCTGAAGGACACTCCTGAAGTGCGCGGCATGATCAATAAGGTCCAGCATCTCGTTCGTGTCGTCGAAGACGCATAAGACGGGGTGAGGAGATAAGAACATGAAGCTCAATGAACTTCGTGACAACGAGGGTGCGGTCAAGTCCCGCACGCGCGTTGGCCGTGGTATCGGGTCTGGCAAAGGCAAGACCGGTGGCCGCGGTGTGAAGGGTCAGAAGTCCCGTTCGGGCGTTGCGATCAAGGGCTTTGAAGGTGGTCAGATGCCGTTGCATCGCCGTCTTCCGAAGCGCGGCTTCACGAACATTTTCGCCAAGGACTACAATGTTGTGTCCCTGGGGCGTGTTCAACAGGCCATCGAAGCTGGTAAGCTGGATGCGTCGCAGGCCGTCACGGTCGAAACGTTGAAGGCTGCAGGCGTTGTCAAGCGCGTTCGCGATGGCGTGCGTCTGGTCAGCGACGGTGAATTGAAGTCCGCAGTGACTTTTGAAATCGCAGGCGCCTCCAAGGCCGCCCTTGCAGCGGTTGAAAAAGCTGGCGGCAAAGTCGTCGTTCCGGGAGCTCAGGCCTAAGGGCCTGGGTTTCCCCATTCTGTCGGCACCCAATTACCGGAGTAGGGCATGGCATCGGCCGCCGAGCAACTGGCGTCAAATCTAAATTTCTCAGCCTTCGCCAAGGCTGACGAACTCAAGAAGCGCATCTGGTTCACGCTAGGGGCGCTTTTGGTTTATCGACTGGGGACTTACATCCCGCTGCCCGGGATCAATCCGGACGCTTACGCGCAGGCCTTCAATCAGGCCCAGTCGGGCATCATCGGCATGTTCAACATGTTCTCCGGTGGCGCTGTGCAGCGGATGGCAATTTTTGCCCTGGGCATCATGCCCTACATCTCCGCCTCCATCATCATGCAGCTGATGACGACCGTCGTGCCGTCGCTCGAGCAGATGAAAAAGGAAGGCGAGCAGGGCCGGAAGGTCATCAATCAGTACACCCGCTACGGAACGGTCATTCTCGCAGCGTTCCAGGCTTATGGCATCGCCGTTGGCCTTGAAGGCGCGACAAATGTCGTGACGGATCCGGGCTGGTTCTTCCGCGCCTCGACTGTCATCACTCTTGTCGGTGGAACAATGTTCCTGATGTGGCTTGGTGAGCAGATCACCTCGCGCGGCATCGGTAACGGTATTTCGCTGATTATTTTTGCCGGAATTGTGGCTGGCTTGCCGTCCGCTCTGGCATCGACGCTCGAACTCGGGCGCCAGGGCGCTCTTGCGACCTGGATCATTCTGGCCGTGATTATCCTGGCCGTGGTGGTGATTGCAGTCATCGTGTTCATGGAACGCGCGCAGCGCCGGTTGCTTATTCAGTATCCGAAACGCCAGATGGGCAACCGGATGTTTGAGGGCAACACCTCGTTCCTGCCGCTGAAGCTGAACACGGCCGGTGTCATCCCGCCGATCTTTGCGTCCTCCCTGCTGCTCATTCCGGCGACTGTCGCCGGGTTCTCGAGCAACAGTTCGAATGAATGGCTGACGACGATCACAACGCTGCTTGGCCATGGACAGCCGTTGTTCATGGTTCTTTACGCCGCCATGATCATCTTCTTCTGTTTCTTCTACACCGCGATTGTCTTCAATCCGAAGGATACCGCCGACAATCTGAAGAAACACAACGGCTTCATTCCGGGAATCCGTCCGGGCGAGCGGACGGCGCAATACATTGATTATGTTCTGACCCGGATCACGGTCGTGGGGGCGATCTACATCACCCTCGTTTGTCTATTACCCGAATTCCTCATTTCGGCGACGGGCGTTCCGTTCTATTTCGGGGGGACATCTCTGCTGATTGTCGTTAGTGTGACTATGGACACCGTTTCTCAGATCCAGGGTCATCTGCTCGCGCACCAGTATGAGGGACTGGTGAAGAAAGCAAAGCTTAGGGGGAGACGCCGATGAGGCTTATTCTGCTCGGACCGCCTGGCGCGGGGAAGGGAACGCAGGCAAAGCGTCTGGTCGAGAAGCACAAGATCGTGCAATTGTCGACCGGCGACATGCTCCGCGCTGCGGTCAAGGCGGAAACGCCGGTCGGGCTCAAGGCCAAGGAAGTCATGGATCGCGGTGAACTGGTGTCGGATGACATCATGGTGACCATCATTTCCGAGCGTATCGATCAGCCCGATTGTGCCAACGGGTTCATTCTGGACGGATTTCCGCGCACGATTGCGCAAGCGGATGCCCTGTCCAGCCTGTTGACCGAAAAGAAGAAGCGGCTTGACGCTGTGGTCGAACTCGAAGTCGACGACAAGGTTCTGCTGGAACGCATCGAGACCCGCGCACGCGAAAGCGGCGAAGTTCGTGCCGACGACAACGCCGAAACGCTGCGCAAGCGGCTGGAAGTGTACCATGCGCAAACCGCACCGGTTTCCGGTTACTACCGGGCAAAGGGTACCCTGAAGGCTGTTGACGGGATGAAGTCGATTGACGAGGTCGCTGCCCTGATTGACATGGCCTTGCGGGAAACCCAGGACGCTTGATTTGTTTCCGGGCCGATACCTGAACTTGGCCCGGAAATGACCTATCGTTAATTGCTGACGGCTTGACGGCTTGCCGCCGAGTGGTTAAAGGACGATCCTTAATCCAAAGATTTTGTGTTGTGCCCAAATATTTTTGGGTGCGGCACAATTTGTGCTTGGAAAACCGGGCGCATTTCATACTCCGCAAGGGCCGGGCTCCACCGGACGCGGGGAACCATAACAATAGCCAAGCGAAAGCTTGCAAACATGGAGAATGACATTGGCACGTATTGCTGGCGTTAACATTCCGACGAACAAGCGCGTTGTGATCGCGCTTCAGTACATCCACGGCATTGGTCCGAAGTTTGCTCAGGAAATCATCGAAAAGGTGAGCATTGCTTCCGAGCGCCGCGTGAACCAGCTGTCCGATGCTGAAGTGCTGCAGATCCGCGAAACCATCGACCGTGACTATCTGGTTGAGGGTGACCTGCGTCGTGAAACCGCAATGAACATCAAGCGTCTGATGGACCTTGGCTGCTACCGCGGCCTGCGTCACCGCCGTGGCCTTCCGGTTCGTGGTCAGCGGACGCACACGAATGCACGTACCCGCAAGGGTCCGGCAAAGCCGATCGCCGGTAAGAAGAAGTAATTCACACCTCGATCGGTGGTGGAGCTGCCGGGATTACGGCAGTGACGAGATCAACTTAAGGACAACAAAATGGCAAAAGATTCGACGCGCGTGCGTCGCCGCGAGCGCAAGAACATCTCTTCTGGCGTTGCTCACGTGAACTCCACGTTCAACAACACCATGATCACGATCACCGACGCGCAGGGAAATGCGATTTCCTGGTCGTCCGCCGGTGCGCTCGGTTTCAAGGGCTCTCGTAAGTCCACGCCGTATGCTGCTCAGATTGCTGCCGAAGATGCAGCGAAAAAGGCTGCAGAACATGGCATGCGTACTCTCGAAGTGGAAGTCCGTGGTCCGGGTTCGGGCCGTGAATCCGCGCTTCGCGCTCTCCAGGCTGCCGGGTTCCTGATCACGTCGATCCGCGACGTGACGCCGATCCCGCACAACGGGTGCCGTCCGCGCAAGCGCCGCCGCGTCTAAGGCTTTTCGCCTTAGGTTTCTGTTTCTCCAATGGCAAGGAATGGCCTGGCGCGCAAGCTGCCAGGCGGGATAGCCGAAGGGGCAAAAACGTGACAATTCAGAAAAACTGGCAAGAACTGATCAAGCCGACCAAGCTCGAAATCAAGCCGGGCGACGATCCTCGCTTCATCGCGACGGTTGTGGCTGAGCCGCTCGAGCGTGGATACGGTCTGACCTTGGGCAATGCCCTGCGCCGGATCCTTCTGTCGTCGCTGCAGGGGGCAGCCGTGACCGCCGTTCAGATCGACGGCGTGCTGCACGAGTTCTCGTCCATCCCGGGTGTGCGGGAAGATGTCACCGACATCGTCCTCAACATCAAGGAAATCGCAATCCGCATGGAAAGCGAAGGGCCGAAGCGCATGGTTGTGCGCAAGCAGGGCCCGGGCGTGGTCACTGCCGGTGACATTCAGACCGTTGGCGACGTTGAAGTGCTGAACCCCGACTTGGTGTTGTGCACGCTCGACGAAGGCGCGGAAATCCGCATGGAGTTCACCGTCAACACGGGCAAGGGCTATCACTCGGCTGACCGGAACCGTCCGGAAGATGCGCCGATTGGCCTGATCCCGGTCGATAGCCTGTACTCTCCGGTCAAGAAAGTGTCCTACAAGGTGGAAAACACCCGTGAAGGACAGGTTCTCGACTACGACAAGCTTACCCTGACCGTTGAAACCGACGGTTCGGTGAAACCGGATGACGCAGTCGCATTCGCTGCGCGCATCCTTCAGGACCAGCTGTCCATCTTCGTCAACTTCGAAGAGCCGCAGCGTGAAGTCGCCGAGGACAGTGTCCCGGAACTCGCGTTCAACCCGGCTCTCCTGAAGAAGGTCGACGAACTGGAATTGTCGGTCCGTTCGGCCAACTGCCTGAAGAACGACAATATCGTGTATATTGGCGATCTGATTCAGAAGACCGAAGCGGAAATGCTGCGCACGCCGAATTTCGGCCGCAAGTCGCTCAACGAGATCAAGGAAGTTCTCGCCCAGATGGGTCTCCATCTTGGCATGGAAGTGGCCAACTGGCCGCCGGAGAACATCGAAGATCTCGCCAAGCGATACGAAGACCATCAGTATTGAGGACGTCCACGTCCTTCACGGAGCAACCGGGCAAGTTTCAGGGAAACTGGAAGACTGCCTGACAGGAAAAGGAGAGGGCCATGCGCCACGGTAAAGCCGGCCGCAAGCTCAACCGGACCTCTAGCCACCGCAAGGCTATGTTCGCAAACATGGCAGCGTCGCTGATCAAGCACGAGCAGATCGTGACAACGCTGCCGAAGGCCAAGGAAATGAAGCCGATCATCGACAAGCTCATCACTTTGGGCAAGCGCGGTGATCTGCACGCACGCCGTCAGGCGATTTCGCAGATCCGCGATGTTGCCATGGTCAAGAAGCTGTTCGACACGCTCGGCGAGCGCTACAAGGAACGCAATGGCGGTTACTCCCGCGTTCTCAAGGCCGGTTTCCGCTATGGTGACAATGCACCGCTCGCAGTAATCGAGCTGGTGGATCGTGATCCGGAAGCACGCGGTGCTGAAGACCGTGCCCGTGCGGAAGCAGCTGAAGCTGTTGCAGAGAACGCTGCGTAAGCAACGTTTCAAGGCAAGGAACAACGAAAAGGCGGCCTGTTGGCCGCCTTTTCTTTTGGGGCGAAATTATTGGCATTTATTGCCCCTCCTAGTTTGACAATTATGCAATTATTAACAGTGCGACCGGCATGGTGCTCTACAACTAGTTGAACTAGGGGGGAGTAAATGAAGTCGGGTCAATCGGCTGGCAGAAAAAAGGGTCTGTTCAAGCTTTCAATTGTCGTTCCGGCCCTGATGGTCGGGGTGACACTGGCATCCTGTGTTGCTGTTGGGATCGGCGGCTACCTGAATGCCCGTGAGGGGTTGGTGCAGTCGGTGGAGAGCAAGCTTGAACTGATTGCCAAGGCGCGCAAGGAGCTGGTGCGCCAGGGCCTCAACAGCATTTCGTCAGACTTGTCGAACATGGCAACAGGCGCGGGCGCCGCGCTTGCCTTGAGCGACATGGAAAGCGCGCTTTCAAATCTGGACAATGACCGCCCTGCTTTGGAAGCCTATTTTCAGCCGGAAGGGTCGACGCGTGAAACCCGCGCCGAGCTGGACGGCAAGGACAACAAGACCATGTACGCCTGGCGCCACAGGGACCTCCATGGCAGTTTTCATTCTGCCTGGATGAACGGCGGCTACGGCGACATTTACATCCTCAACAAGGATGGCCTGGTGATCTATTCCGTCACCAAGTCGGATGACTTCCTTGAGACCGTATCCGGTGATCTGCTGGCGGGCACCGGACTTGCCGGGATATTTGAGGAGGCCATGACGGCTGGGCAAGGCATGCAGGTGTTCTCGGTGTTTGACCGCTATGGTCCGGCAGGCGATACGCCTTCGATGTTTCTTGCGCAACCGGTCTATGTATCGACCATCACCGGAGACAAGTTGGGCGGCGCGATCGTCATGCGGATCGGCGCGGACTATCTCGACAAGATCATGGCCAATCGTGATGGTCTTGGCGATACCGGGCAGGTCTATATGGTCAATAGCGCCGGGGCGGTCCTGACCAATCAGCCGCTTTCGGATGTTCCAACGGCACTTGAAAAAAACCTCTCGAATGCGGTGTTGACCGAGGCGTCGGAAGGTCTGCAGGCGTCCGGCACCGTAACGGGGCCCGATGGACAGGAGTATCTGACCGTTGTGGAGCCGATGTTTTTCGGCGCGGCCCAGTGGTTGATTGTGGTCGAACGGTCTGCTGAAGAAGCTTTGGCAAGTGTCGTCGAAATGCGCAATTCCATGCTTGTGTCGACCCTGATCGTGGTTGCCATTTCTGCGATCATTGCGCTGCTGTTTTCGCGGTCGATCACGCGTCCGCTGGGGTCGCTTGCGGCGGCCCTCAAGGATATTGCCCGTGGCAATACGGAAGCGGAAATTGTTGCGGCGAACCGGGGCGACGAGATCGGTGACATCGGCCGGGCAGTGGTGCAGATCCGGCAAAACGCCCAGGACGAGCAGGAGCGCCGCGCCGCGCGGGACGCAGACGCTGCGAAACAGCAGGAAGACGAACGCCGTCAGATGCTGAGCGGGCTTGCCACCGAATTTGAAACGACCGTTGGCAAGCTGGTGGACAATGTTGCCAAGTCCGCAACGCATCTGCGGCAGTCTGCCGACGAAATGCGGCAGGTCACGCAGACGTCGGGGGAAACGTCCGAGCGCGCGGCAACCGATGCCCAGGAAGCCATGACGGAAGTGCAGTCGATTGCCTCGGCGTCCGATCAATTGTCGAGCTCGATCCAGCAGATTTCCGAACTGATCGAACGCTCGACATCGGTTGCGGAAACGGCCAACTCAAAGGCGCAGTCGACGAACGGCACCGTGCGCTCGCTTGCGGAGGCCGCAAACCGGATCGGGGAAGTGATCACCCTGATCAGTGATATTGCGGATCAGACCAACCTTCTGGCGCTCAACGCGACGATCGAGGCCGCACGTGCCGGGGAGGCTGGCAGGGGCTTTGCGGTCGTGGCGTCGGAGGTCAAGGACCTTGCCTCGCAAACGGCCAAGGCCACCGGCGAGATCCAGCATCAGGTCGATGCGATCCGGGGGGCGACCGACGACGCGGTTTCGGCAATCGGCGACATTCAGCAGACAATCGGGGATATTACGGCATCGGTGACAGAGGTCGCAGCCGCCGTGACCGAACAAAGCTATGCCACGAAGGGCATTGCGGAAAACACCCAGCGGGCGGCGAGCGGCACGTCACGTGTTTCCACCGATATCGCCATGGTGTCATCCATGTCCGAACAGGCCGGGCACGCGGCGACGAACTTCGTGGACCGGGTGTCGGAACTGGCGGAGGAAGCCTCCCATCTCGACAGCGAGGTGGGTGAATTCCTCAACCAGGTTCGCTCGGCATAAGACCTCGCCTGGGGACAGATCTGGCCGCCGGTTGACCGGCGGCCTTTTCATTTCGCGCGCCTCTCTTTATCCCTAACACTCCGGTAGCAATCACCGGGACAAGAATTCGGGATAACTCGAGGAGATCACGATGCGCGACTTCAGACCGGTCTGGCTGGCCCAGTTTGCCATTCTGGCGACTTTTGGCGTGGCAGTACTGCTCGGACTGGCGACAGCAGCCCATTCGGCGGCAGAAACCGAGCGCCGGCAGATTCCGGCGAGCGAACAGGAAATCAAGCTGTCCTTCGCCCCGGTTGTCCGGCAGGTGGCTCCCGCCGTCGTCAACGTCTATGCCAGCCGCAAGGTGGTGCAGCAGCAACGCCGGTCTCCGTTTTTCGATGACCCGTTTTTCCGCCGCTTTTTCGGAGACCCCGGGCGGGGTCTGAGCCGCCCGCAGGAACGCGTGCAATCCTCGCTCGGATCGGGTGTGATCGTGTCGCAAGACGGGACCGTGATCACCAATCATCACGTGATCAAGGATGCGGATGAAGTGCGGGTTGCGCTGAACGACCGCCGGGAATTCGATGCCGACATCGTGCTGATGGATGAGCGCACGGATCTGGCTGTTCTCAAGATCAAGGATGACGGTCCGTTCGACTACGTGCCCTTTGCCGATTCGGACAGTCTGGAAGTTGGCGACATCGTGCTTGCAATCGGCAACCCGTTTGGCGTGGGGCAGACCGTGACGCAGGGCATTGTGTCCGCACTTGCCCGCACTCAGGTCGGTGTGACTGACTATCAGTTCTTCATTCAGACGGACGCTGCGATCAATCCCGGGAATTCCGGCGGTGCGCTGGTCGATATGACCGGCCAGCTGGTGGGGATCAACACGGCGATTTTCTCCCGCTCCGGCGGGTCGAACGGGATTGGTTTTGCGATCCCCGCCCATATGGCCCGGTTTGTCGCGTCCGCGGCCGGGCAGGGTGGAAAGGTCCAGCGGCCCTGGCTCGGGGCAACGGTTCAGCTGGTCGGCGCCGAGATTGCCGACGCCTTGTCGCTTGAACGCCCGCGCGGGGTGATCGTGACCAATATTTTTGAAGGCTCTCCGGCAGAGGAGGCAGGCTTGCGGGTGAGCGATCTGGTGATTGCCGTGGATGGCAAGGAAGTGCTGGACCCGGATTCTTTCGGCTACCGGTTTGCGACCAGGCCGGTCGGCGAAACCTCGCGTTTCACGATCATGCGCGGAAACCGCGAGGAGATTGTCGAGGTCGCCCTGTCGCCCGCACCGGAAACAGTGCCGCGCGATGCCCGGAAACTCAAGGAATACTCGCCCTTTGAAGGCGCGACGGTCATGAACCTGTCACCGGCCGTGGCGGAGGAGTTGCGGCTTGAAACCGAATTCGAAGGTGTCGTCATCGCGGAGGTTTCTGCGGGAAGCACGGCGCAGCGGGTCGGACTGCGTCCGGGCGACATTGTGCGCGCCATCAATGACCAGACGGTCGAGACATCGCGGATGCTGGAGACCATCACCAAGACACCGCCACGTATCTGGCGGCTCGATATCGAGCGCGGCGGCGAGGTCCGCCGGATCACCTTGCGCAGCTGACAGGTGACATGTGAGCGATCTTTTTGAAGCCTCGGGGCTCGGCAACACCACGCCGCGTCCTTTGGCAGACCGGTTGCGGCCGAAAAAACTCGAAGACGTTGTCGGGCAGGATCATCTTCTGGGTCCGGAAGGCGTGCTGACCCGGATGCTCAGGACACGGTCTCTGGGCTCGCTGATCTTCTGGGGGCCTCCGGGGACGGGCAAGACCACGATTGCGCGCCTGTTGGCCGACGAGACGGATCTGGCCTTCGAGCAAATCTCGGCGATTTTCAGTGGCGTTGCGGAACTGAAAAAAGTCTTCGAGACTGCCCGGGCCAGGCGGATGGGCGGCCGGGCAACGCTGTTGTTCGTCGACGAGATCCATCGCTTCAACCGGGCCCAGCAGGACAGTTTCCTGCCCGTCATGGAAGACGGCACCATTACGCTTGTCGGAGCGACAACGGAAAATCCCTCCTTTGAGCTGAACGCGGCCCTGTTGTCGCGCTCCCATGTGATGACCTTTCATGCGCTCAATCAGCAAGCGCTCAAGCGTCTTCTGGAGCGGGCAGAGGCGGAAGAGGGAAAATCCCTGCCTCTGGATGAAGAGGCGCGTGCCGTTCTCATGCGCATGGCCGATGGCGACGGACGGTCTGCCTTGACCCTGGCGGAAGACGTCTGGCGGGCGGTGTCCGAGGATGAAGTGTTTGATGCGGAGCGGCTTCAGGAAATTGTCCAAAGGCGCGCCCCGATCTACGACAAGAGTGCGGATGGGCACTACAATCTGATCTCGGCATTGCACAAGTCGGTGCGCGGGTCCGATCCCGATGCCGCGCTTTACTGGTTCTGCCGCATGCTGGATGGCGGCGAGGACCCGCTATATCTTGCCCGCCGCTTGATCCGAATGGCGGTGGAAGACATCGGTCTGGCCGACCCGAACGCCCTTGTTCAGGCCAATGCGTCGCGTGATGCGTTTCAGATGCTCGGCTCGCCGGAAGGCGAACTGGCCTTGGCCCAAACGGTGGTCTATCTGGCAACCGCCCCCAAATCCAACGGCGTCTATGTGGCCTATAAATCCGCGATGCGCAGTGCCAAGACCAGCGGATCCCTGTTGCCGCCAAAGCATATACTCAATGCGCCGACCAAGCTGATGAAGCAGGAGGGCTACGGCGCAGGCTACGAGTACGACCATGATGCCCCGGGCGCCTTTTCCGGGCAGGACTATTTCCCCGAGGACCTCGGGCGCCAGCAGTATTATGACCCGCCGGAGCGTGGTTTTGAACGCGATTTGCGAAAGCGTCTCGACTACTGGGCAAAGCTCCGCAAGGAGCGCCAGCGCGGATAGGGGCGTTAGATGATGGCGGGGCCCTGAGCAGGTTTGACCCGTGCCCATCAACTGCTGCCCCGTCAAATAGAGCAATCGAAATATAAGTTGTGTTCTGTATAGTTAAGGCAGATTGATGTGCCTTGGGAAAGCGGCCCGGGCAGGGGAGTGTCCGCCGGTTGGTCATGAGCCGGCTGGCAACAGCCTTCCGGTCAGCTGACCCCGCTTCGCCGTCGCGCTGCGGGACAGGCAAAACGCTTTTGATTTCGAGTTTGGATTGCGGGGCCCGTATGAAACAGATCGAATTGCGTCTGGCTCTTGTCTTCTATGGCGGTGTGTCCCTGGCAGTCTACATGCATGGTGTCAGCCGGGAGATCTTTCATCTGATCCGTGCGTCGTCGGATCGTGCGTCTCATCACGGCAACGGACCTTTGGGCGCTGGCCGTTTGCGGCCTTTGTCCCGGGTCGAGCAGGTGTACCGGGATTATCTCGACCAGCTTGCCGGAAAGGTTGATATTCAGGTTGTGGCCGATGCGATTGCCGGCGCATCTGCGGGCGGTGTGAGCGGCATCATGCTTGCCCGCGCCATTGCCCACGATCTCCCGCTGGACGGCCATGGTGATCTGTGGCTGAACAATGCCGATGTCACGCGGATCTGCAAGCCGCGTAGCGGGGTCGTCCGGTTGCTGAAGTCCGGGGCCGGACCCGTCCTGAACCGTTTGCTGGAAGGACAGCTGAAACGCCAGATCACCAATCACGAAACGCGCGAGAAACTGAAATTCTTCATGCAATCACGGTGGTTTTCGCCACCATTTTCAGCCGAAGCCTATCTGGGTTGGTTGATGGATGCATGTGAGGGCATGGATGCACATTACGAAACCGGGCACACGCTGATACCCAGGGGCCAGCGTCTCGATCTTTTCGTGACCGTGACCGATTTCTTCGGGCGGAGCCGCCGGATCAAGATCGACGATCCATCCTTTATCGAGGAACGCGATCACCGCCGGATTTTGAGGTTCAAGGCCCGTCACCGGGCGAGTGGCGTACTCCAGAGTGAACTGGGACCGAATTTTGCCCCGGAGCATGTGTTTGCAGCACGGGCGACGTCTTCGTTTCCCGGTGCTTTCAAGCCGGTAACGGTGTCCGAAATGGACCTGTTTCTCAAAAAGCGCGGAACGAGCTGGCCACGCCGGGATGCGTTTATCCGGGACAGCCTCGGCCTTGATCCGCAAGCCATCGAAAAACACGCCTTTGTTGATGGCAGCGTTGTCATGAACAAGCCGTTTGCACCGGTCGTGGATGTCATTCGCAAGCGGCCTGCGTCACGTGAGGTGGCCAGACGGCTTGTGTATGTCGATCCGCTTCCGGCCGGCCGGAACCGCCCGATGGACGAGGGCAAGCAGCCGACCTTCTTCCGGGTGATTCTGGCATCTCTGGCCAACATTCCCCGCAATGAGCCGATCGGCGACGAGCTGAAGGACATCGAGGCCCGCAACCGCCGGAGCCGGTGGCTGTCTCACACGATCGCCGCCGCAGATCCGGTTGTGAGTGACGCGGTCAGAAAAATCCTCCCCAAACGCGGCCGGATCAAGCCGGGAGATCTCGGCCTGTATCGCCTGAAGGCCAATGAGGAAGCGCACCGGCAGGCAGGCTATGCCTATTTGAACTACGAATCCCTCAAAACCCATTCCTTGAGCGAACGGCTGGCGGATCTGCTGGCCAGATTGGCGCGGTATGAGGGGCAAAAGATTGACGAAGACTGGCTGCTGTCGGATGTCAGCGACCGGCTGGCCGTATCCTCCCAGAACGGAAAGATGACGCCGGACGCGCCGGTCGTGGCCGCCCTGCGTTGGCTGGACGTGGACTATCGGATCAGGCGGCTGCGCTTTGCAATCAGGCACCTCAACCGCCACTACAGGATGGTATCGGAAGGCGAGGTTGAATATGTTGACACGGACGCGCTCGATGTCTTGAAGGCGCTGCTCTACGAACAGATCGATCATTTGAGCTGGCGGCTGGAAGCCGATTTTTACGGGAAGGACACCCGTCAGGCTTGCGCAAGGTTTGCAGCGGCTGTTTCGGCGGCTGCCCGGCAAGGCAAGGCGGCCACCGGACAGGACCGGGCATTTGATGACTTGCTGGCCCATATCTCGCAGTTGATGGGGTTGCAGGATCTCGACCGTCTTCATGACGATCTGATCGGGATCAGGGCGGAGGAACTCCTGCCTGACGTCCTGCACAAGGATATCGTTCGCTCCTATGTGGGGTTTGCCTTTTATGACCTGGTAACCTTTCCGCTGCTTCAGACCAACGATTTTGCCGAAATCAACGAGACCTTGGTGGACCGGATCAGTTGTGAGGACGGGGGAGTGTTTTTTCCGGACGGCGTCGAGCTGAAGGGGAAAGAACTCAACATGTTCGGCGCGTTCTTCAATCACAGCTGGCGCGAACACGATTACCTGTGGGGCCGGCTGAACTCCGCGGACCGGTTGATCAGCATCGTTCAGTCGGCGGCCGGGAATGCCGCGTTGAGTGAGCCTGAGCTGTTCAGGGTCAGGCAAAAACTGATGATGGCCATACTGGAGGATGAGGCTGCGCATCTTGAGCACAGTGATGCTCTCATCGCGGATCTGCGTGCGCGTGTTGGCGCAACTGCCGCACCTCGCGAAAAAGTTGCCGAAACGCAGCGGAGCGCTTTTCAGCTGCCGTGATCTATGCTTGAAGGAAGCACTCTGCCGGAGACGGGTGCTGTGACCATCTTTGGCGGGAATTTACTGGATTGCGGGTATTGTTGTTGATGGCGGATGTTTTTCAAGTTTTTGCCGATGCCGGTTTGGCAGGGTTTTTTGGTCTTGTTGCGCTCCTTTATGCGGGCAGTCTGATCCTGCTTTTTTCCACCGGCACCGTGATGGAGCTGATGAACCGGAGGCATCCGGAACGCCGGATCCAGAAGCGGGACCCGTCTCATCGGCCGCTTGATGATATCAAGTCATCCATGGGCCAGCTCTCGATCACAAGTGTCTGCCTCGGCATCGGTCTGTTCTGCCAGGCAAAGGGCTGGACGCTGTTTGCGCCGGTTGCCTTGAGCTGGTGGTCGGTGCCGCTGTTCTTTGTCGTGTCGCTGCTGCTGCATGATACCTGGTTCTATTGGGGGCACCGGATCCTGCATACCAAGGTGTTCTACCGGTTTCACAAGCCGCACCACATGAACATCACGCCGACGGTCTGGTCCAACGATGCCGGGTCGAGCGTCGATACATTGTTCGCACACAGCTATTACGCGCTTGTCCTGTTCGTCCTGCCGGTGCCGCCGCTGGTGTTTTTGGGCCACCGGGTCTTCGATCAGATCTCGGCGGCCATCGGCCATTGCGGCTACGAGCATTTCGCCAGTGCGTCGGCCCGCAAACCCTGGCCCTTGCTGTGTACCCTCTATCACGACCAGCATCACCAGTATTTCGTCTATAATTACGCGAACTACTTTTCCTTTTGGGACCGGTGGTGCGGTACGATTCACCCGACCTATGACGACAAGGTCGCCGGTTTCGAAGACCTGTACGCCCAGCAAAGAGATTGAGCCTTGGTTTCCCTTCTTACTGACTACCTTCTGGTGTTCGCGGTCACATACGGTTCCATGCTGGCGGTTTATTTCGCGACCGGACTGACCATGTCGGCGATCAACAACCGGCATCCGGAGCGCCGTATCCAGAAGCACCGGGACGGGATGAAACGTGTCCGCCAGGAAATTCGTTCGTCCCTGAGTGCGCTCGCGACGTCCTCCGCGCTTTTGTCCGCAGGTTTTTTCGCCCAGACGCAAGGGTGGGTGCTGTTTGAGCCGCTGGCGCTCAGCTGGTGGTCGTTTCCCTTGATGTTTGCGGTTTGCCTGATCCTGTTCGATGCCTGGTTCTACTGGGGACACCGGATCCTGCATTGGCCGTCGCTCTATAAATGGCACGTGCCGCACCACCGCTCGATCGCCCCCACCGCCTGGAGCAATGACAGTTCGACCACGATCGATACGCTGATCGAACACGGGTTTTATCTCGTGGTCTGGTTCGTGTTGCCTGTTCCGGCCCTGTCCGTTTTCGCCCTCCGGCTGTTTGATCAGATTTCCGGCATGGTCGGTCATTCGGGCTTCGAGTATTTCGCTTCAAAATCCTCGCGCTGGCCCTCGCCGATGATTTGCACCACGTTCCATGATCTGCATCATTCCCAGTTCCACTATAACTATGGGAATTTCTTCTCGTTCTGGGACCGGGTATGCGGAACGGTGCATCCCAAATATGATGCGCTTGTCCGAGAGATGGAAACGACGGGCGAGGTTCCGGACACGGAAGACACGAAGGTTGCGAAGAACACGGCATAAGCCCCTGTGTTTTCGGCAATTCATAATTTATCGAAGGTTTTCGGAATGCTTGATCAGGCGCTTGCCAATTTGCTGGAATTTTTGCCGATTTACGCGGCTGTCTACGGGATCAACGTGTTCCTGTACTTCGCGACCGGGTGGGTCTTGATCAAGATCCAGAACCGCCATCCCGAACGCCGGATCCAGCAGCACCGGCGCGGCGAAAAGCGCATGGCCAAGGAAATCCGTGCAAGCGTTCTGTCCCTGACGGTGACCGGCGGGTGTCTCGCCGGGGGGATCTTCCTGTCGCTGAAAGGCTGGACACTGGTCCCGCCGCTTGAGCTGACCTGGTGGTCTGCGATCCTGATGTTCCTTGTGTCGATCATCGCCTTTGACACATGGTTTTACTGGATGCACCGGTTCATGCACACCAGGCTGATGTACCGGTTTCATGCGGAGCATCACCGCTCGGTCGCGCCGACCGTATGGAGCACCTATTCCGACGATCTTGTCGATGCGTTCGTCATGCAGAGCTACTATCTCTTTGCCGTCATCATTCTGCCGATCCCGGTGATTGTCCTGATTGCCCACCGGCTGTGGGATCATTTCAATGGCACGATCGGGCATTCCGGCTTCGAGTTCTACGCCTCTCCCTGGTCGCGCATGCCCTCACCAATGGTCTGCGTCACCTTCCATGACCAGCATCATTCCCGGTTCCGGTACAATTTTGCCAATTTCTTCTCGTTCTGGGACCGGGTCTGCGGCACCATCGACCCGAAATACGATCAGCAGGTCAAGGAATTCGAGAAACTCGACCAAAAGGACCAGACAAAACCGGCCGTTCCGGGTGAATAGGGGCGGGGCGTGAAGCATCTTGTTCTGGTCATGCTTGGCGGAGGAATTGGCGCGGGCCTTCGCCATCTGGTGTCGCTGTGGACCTTGCGGGCCTTCGGTCCGGGCTTCCCGGTTGGCACCTTGACGGTAAATGTCGCCGGATCGCTGATCATGGGGCTTTTCATCGGCTGGCTGGTGCGGCACGAAGTGGCGCATATGCAGGGCGTCCGGTACTTTGTCGCCACCGGCCTGCTGGGCGGTTTCACCACCTTCTCCGCCTTCTCTCTGGACACCTCCGTTTTGTGGGAAAGGGGGGACACCGGATTGGCGCTGACCTATGTCGTTTCGTCCGTCCTTGCGTCGATTGCCGCGGTGTTCGTGGGCTTGCACATCATGCGGCACTTGGCGGCCTGACAGGTTTTCTCTGCTTCGATGCTCTGAACCCTTTCAAAACCGCGCGTTTCCTTTTATGAGCGGGGCAACGGTTTGATGCGGTGTTGTCCCAGCTGGTGCTGGCCCCGCCCGAAGGAAAGCGCCTGCCGGCAGCGGTTGAGGCGAGGCAGAGATATAAATGTCCGGAATTGAACAAAAACAGGTGACCGCCGACGAAGCGGGCATGCGGCTTGATCGTTGGTTCAAGGCTCACTATCCGGGGCTTGGCTTCGGCAAGCTCCAGAAACTCCTGCGCACGGGGCAGGTCCGCGTTGACGGCAAGCGCGCGGAAAGCAACACCCGGATTGCGACCGGCCAGACCATCCGGATCCCGCCGCTTGGCGTGGAACTTCCAGCCGATGACAAGAAGAATGCCCGGCCGAAATCCTCCAAGCTGATTGCCGACGACAAGGCGGCGATCGACGACATGATGCTGTTCGAGGACAGCCAGGTGATGGTGCTCAACAAACCGGCAGGGCTTGCGGTTCAGGGCGGTTCCGGCCTCAAACGGCATCTCGACGGCATGCTCGACGCCTTCGTCAACAAGAAGGGCGAAAAACCGCGTCTTGTGCACCGGCTGGACCGGGAAACTTCGGGGATCATTCTGGTCGCCAAGACCCGAAAGGCGGCGCAGGAACTGACCAAGGCCTTCCGCCACCGCAACACGCGCAAGATCTATTGGGCGATGCTTGCCGGGGTGCCGAAGCCGAAGCAGGGCCGGATCTCCACCTATCTCGCCCGCAGCGAGGCGGAAGAGCGCATGCGGGTGGCGCGCCACGGTGAAGACGACGCCCAGCACGCAGTGTCGCTCTATTCGGTGTTCGAGCAGTCTGCGCAGAAGCTGTCCTGGGTGACCATGAAGCCGGTGACGGGCCGGACCCACCAGCTGCGCGCCCATGCGGCCCATATCGGCAATCCGATCATCGGTGACGACAAGTATTTCAACATCGAAAACTGGGAACTGCCGGGCGGCATCCAGAACCGCCTGCATCTTCTGGCGCGCCGGATCGTGATCCCGCATCCGTCCGGCAACGGCACCATCGACGTGTCCGCGCCCTTGCCGCCGCATATGCAACAGACCTGGAACCTGCTGGGCTTCAATGCAAGCGATTATGATCCGGAAGCCGATGACCCGGACGAGCAGTTCATCCGGTAACGAAGCCCCGTTGTTTGCCTGATCCCATCCCGTAAAATCCGCAGGGTTCTATATGGGATTGGAGTGCTTGTGATACCGGCGGCTTCTGTGGCCCTCCGATCCCGGACAAAACCTTTCGGGTTTTCAGGAATGACGATTGAGGGACGGAATAAAAGGGCGCACCCCGATCGCGGGTCACTCTAAAGGCCCTGAAACAGGGCCGTCAGGATGATTGCGGCAAAGGTGACTGCGACCGCGCCGATTACGAGTTTCCAGGCGTCGGCCCGCTTTTTCAGGCCGGGCCAGCCCAGGGGCTTGATGACCTGGATGGCGGCGAGGCCGAGAAGAATGATGAGAATGATTTTCGACAAGGTCAGGCCTGTTCCGGCTTGTTGAGGCGCAGGATGCAAAAATGAGCGTCGCGGGAGCAGCCATCGATGCGAACCCCGTTCGGGAAGATCGCAACGCGTTTAAACCCGTGGCGTTGATAAAGACCGATAGCACGGTGGTTTTCCGTGTCCACGAAAAGTTCCAGTTGTTCAATGATCCCCGCGTCCCGGGCTTCCTGGATGACACCGGTCATCAAGACATCCGCCGCGCCCGTGCCATGAAACGCGCGGGACACGAAGAACGGCCCGATTTCCGCCCGATGCCGGGTGCGCTCCAGAGACTGTGGCCGGTAGCTGCAACAACCGGCGAGGCGGCCATTCGTGAACACGCCGCGGCTGGTGTTGTTGGCGAGGATTTTCCGGCAATGTTCTTCAGAGCGGGCTTCGGTTTCCGCAGGCGTGACGAGAAAGCCCATCGGAAAATCGCGTACCCCTTCCAGAAACAGGGCGTGCCAGGCGCGCCAATCGTCCGGGCCCAAGGGTCTGTAATCAAATTGCATGTTGTGGCGTGTGTCCTGTCGGCTGGTCTTGGGTCAAGCATGAATAGGGGGCAGAGCAGGGGATTTCAATTCAACAGGGTATCCGCTCTTGGAGGGCTCTTGTCAAAAGGCCTCCCCACTTGACCCGACCCGCAAAACCCGGCACATCCGGGCCTTCCTTCGACCCAGATCCGGAACTCTTCATGTACCTTGTTATTTTCGATTGCGACGGGACGCTTGTCGACAGTCAGGAGACCATCCTGCACGGTCTGGAAGCGGGATTTGCGGCAGCCGGATTGTCGATGCCGGACCGGCGCACGGCCTTGTCGATCGTCGGACTGTCGCTGGAACGGGCGTTTCTGGAACTGGTCGGCCCGCAATATGCGGACAAGGTTCCCCTGATGGCGTCTTCCTATCGCAGCATCAAGACGGCATCGCGCGAAGCCGGCATCGATTTTGACCCGCTTTATCCGGGCACTCGCGAGGCGCTGGAGCAACTGCATGCCCGCAAGGATGTGCTCCTTGGGATCGCAACGGGGAAATCCCGGCGCGGTGTCGATCACATTCTCGGCACGCACGGTTTTGACGGCTGGTTTGCCACCATTCAAACCGCCGATACATCGCCCTCGAAACCGCACCCGGACATGATAGACCGGGCGCTGGCGGAAACGGGTGCCGAGGCGTCGCGCACCGTCATGATCGGGGACACCGGTTTCGACATGGCCATGGCCCGGGCTGCCAATGCCTATGCCCTTGGCGTGACCTGGGGGTATCATGATCACAGCCGCCTTCAAACCGATGGCGCACATCTGGTGATCGACCGGTTCGACGAGCTGCATGGCGCCCTCGAAACACTCTTGAAATTCGACAAGGAACCAGCGTGATGCGGGACTTTCTGGAAACCCTGCAGGAAGATGCGGCAAAGGACCCGGAACAGCGGGCGCGCGAGTTGTCGCGGCGCGAGTTGCCGAAACGCTTCTACAAGGAGGCTCTCCACGCGACCGTGGAGGGCGGGTTTGTCATCAAGCTCGACGGGCGGGTGGTCAAGACACCGGGCAAGAAGCAGCTGCTGGTTCCCGGTGAGGCGCTCGCCAAAGAAATTGCCTGTGAATGGCAGGCACAGGAAAAGGAAATCAATCCGGCTGCCATGCCGCTGACACGGATTTCCAATTCAGCGATTGATGCGGTGGAAGACCGGTTTTCGGAAGTCGCCGATGACATCACGAAATTCGCCGGTACCGATGCGCTGTGTTACCGCGCCGACGGACCTGAAACTCTTGTGGAGCGCCAGAATCAGCAATGGGAGCCGGTTGTGGCATGGGCCGAAGGCCTGCTTGGCGGGCGGTTCGTCCGCGTCGAGGGGTTAATCCACAAGGAGCAGCCCAAGGCCGTTCTTGAGGCCTACAGAGCCCGGCTGCAGGCTTTCAGCGCATTGCAGCTTGCCGCCCTTCACACGATCACCTCCCTGACCGGCTCGGCGCTTCTGGCGCTGGCATTGGCTGAGGGCGTCCGGTCTGCCGATGATGTGTGGTCAGCTGCGTTTGTCGAAGAAGACTGGAATGCCGAGCAGTGGGGCGAAGATACGGAAGCAGCCCACGTGCGCGCCTACAAGCGCAAGGAATTTGATGCGGCCGTGCTGATTTTGCTTGGTCATTGATCGCAAGTCGGCCAGCCGATGCGCACGGGGCTTGGCTGGCCGAAATCACTCATCAGAGCGGAGCGTCCTACGCGGCCGTTTTTGTGCGGCTTCCTTCGCACGCAAAGCTGTTTGCATATCTGTTCCACCGGCTTGTTGCTTCCGCCGCAGCGCTCATGGAAAACAGAAAGAAGGCCGGAATTGGGGCCAGGGCGAACCACTGGCTCAGGTCTTGGGATGCAGTACGATGTGACATTGCGATGGGTCCCGCTTTGAGTGTTTCGTTATTTGCGGCGATCTCTTCAATAAGAACGCGCGCAGAACCATCCCGTGGCCTTTGAATTATTTAGCCTTTATTATTCGAGATGGTGTTCGTGACGTACGCCGTTTCGGTCATTTAACGGCATTAGCTTCCGATTTCATGTTATGTATAGCATTGTAAATTATACTGATAAATCGAAACTTCATTAAACCTTCTTCAGGGGCTCGAAAGGCTTTAAATTTCATGCGTTTGATACAGGGTCTGGCTTGTCGCGGGCGGGGTCAGCTTCGAAGTGCAACAAGGCAACGGCAAGCTTCGGCCCGCCATAAGGAATTGAGTGTGAAGGGTTGGCAAACCGCCTGGCGGCGTGCGGCGCACTTGAGATTCAATCCGTTATGGCAGGCCCGCAAGGAAGACGTTCAACGCAGAATGTGCCCTGAGAGGCTTTCTCTGAGAAAGAGCGTTTCTGTTTGAGCAGCCTCCATCGTGCTGCCCTTCGCTTCTGAATTCACAGAGCGGTTTCGATGGCGGGTTAGCCCAAATAAAATGTCGTTGCCATCAGGAAGAAAATCAAAACACCGAGAACATCATTCGACGTGGTTATAAACACGCCGATTGCCATGGCAGGGTCGACCCCGATCCTGTCCAGTAGCAGGGGCATTGTGGCACCGACCATGGCGGCAAGGGTGCACACACTGAGCAGGGAAACGGATGTCGCAAGTGCCAGGCGTGCAGGGTTTTCGATCGGGACGACGAGCGACGCCAGCATGACGAGGAGGGCCAGAATGGTGCCTGCGGCCGCCCCGTTGATCACGGCAGCCAGAAACTCCTTCAAGAGCCGGAACAAAATATCCCCGGACCAGAGCGCGCCGGTGGCAAGGCCCTGAACGGCAACAGCCGAGGCCTGGAGGCCGGCGTTTCCGGCAAGCGACATGGTGACGGGTATGAAGGCGGCCAGTATGGCGGCCTCCGCGAGCTGGTCCTCGTAGGACCCGACAACGGTCGCCGCGATGCTGGACCCGACAAGACCGGCCAGAAGCCAGGGCAGACGTCCCTTGACGATACGGCCAACGGTATCGTCGGGTTTCGCTTCGGAAGACAGACCGCTCATGAGCAGCATGTCCTCCGTGGCTTCTTCCGAGGCGATCCAGGTCAGTTGTTTCGGGGTTACTCGGCCAACCAGCTTGCCATCCGAATCAATCACCGGAACGGTCCGCATGTCGCGTTTTCTGGCGATGCGCAGGACTTGTTCCTGGTCCATGTCCGCAGAGACTGCGATTACATCCTTGTTCATGATGTTTGACAGTTGTGCGTTTGCGGGCGCAAGAAGCAGTTTGCCGACTTCGACCGTACCGGTCAGTCTGCCGTCGCAATCGACCACATAGACGGTAAAAATCTTTCTGATCCGGGCTGCTTCCGACCGAATCTGGGTGATGGCGTTGCTTACGAGGCAGGTTTCCGGCAGTGCCACGAATTTACGCGCCATGATCCGCCCGGCACTGTCGTCGGCAAAGCCCTGCCGGGCGGTGATTTCCTCAAAATCGGGCAAACGCGCTGCGATTTCGGCTGCCACATCGTCCGGAAAGTCGTTGAGAACCTCGGTCGCGTCTTCCGGATCGAGCCGGGCGAGGATATCGCGCAGTTGCTCCAGCGTGGCCTCTTCCATCAGGATGGCACGATATTCCGGTTTCAGGGCGGCAATCACCTTCACCGACGGATTGGAGGGCAGCCATTGGAACAGCTTGCGGGCGTGCTTGAGACGCAACCTCGTCAACAATTGCATGACGTCGACCGGGTCCCAGCGTTTGAGAAGATCCACCAGGTCTGCCTTTTGCCCGGTCTTGATCATCTCCCGCACAAGCGACAGTGTTTCGTCATTCTCGGTAAGATAATTTTGGGAAGGCTCCCGATGCCAGACGAGATTTGGTGCTTCTGCGGTTTTTACCATGCGCGCGGACCCTTGTTGCCTGATGGGCTTTTAGAGGGGCGTCATGACAAAAAAGCGAAGCCGGATCAAACCTCAAGTTCGTCGAGATCCGCAAAAGCTTCCCGCAGCTTGTTCGACCAGCCTTCGGACAGTTTCCGGAAATAGGGATCGTTCTGTTCGATCCTGAATTGGCGGTCGGCTGTAAAGCTGTCCTTGTTGTAGAGAAACAGGTCGACCGGCATGCCGACCGACAGGTTGGAGCGCAGTGTGGAATCGAACGACAGCAGAACCATTTTTGCGGCTTCACCAAGCCGCATGTCACGGCGGGTCACCCGGTCAAGGATCGGTTTGCCGTATTTGTGTTCGCCGATCTGCAGGAACGGGGTGTCGTCGCAGACTTCGATAAAGTTGCCGGCTGCGTAGATCTGAAACAGGCGCGGCTCTTCTCCCTTGATCTGGCCGCCCAGAATGAAGGTGACAAAAAAGTTGTCGGCACTGGCTGCAAGAGCTTCGCCGTCGATGTCCTTGACTTTCCGGACGGCGCTTCCGACCAGACGCGCAACCTGAAACATGGTGTCGGCGGTCATGATATTCGGCTGGCCTTCGGACGACGTCTTGATGTGTTCGCTCAGAAGCGAGACAACCGCCTGGGTCACCGCAAGATTGCCGGCTGACAGCAAGGTCATCACCCGCTCGCCGGGTTTCTCCCAGACGTGAAGCTTCTTGAACGTCGCAATGTTATCAAGGCCGGCATTCGTCCGGGTGTCTGCGGCGAAGACAAGGCCGCGGTCGAGCTTCAGTGCAACACAATAGGTCATGGCAATATCTCAAAACGGCCCCAAACGGGCGCAAATGAACTTCGCACCCTTAATATAGGTATCCGTTCTCTGTTTTGGGCCTTTGACAACTATTGTTGTTGTTGGCTGGCCGCTTGTACGACATCCACTTCGACCTGCATGTTTTCGTCCAGCCCACCAAAACGGATTCCTCTGATGGGAGCAGCGGAACGCGAATCCAGTCCCGTGGTCAAGCGGATGTAGCGATCCGTCGGGCATATTCCATTGGATATGTCGAATGCCACCCAGCCGAGATCGTTGATGAAAACCTCGGCCCAGGCATGATGCGCCTCCGACGCCTGTTCGTCATCCAGAAGCAGATAGCCGGATACATATCTGGCAGGCACCCCGATCGAGCGTGCAGCGGAAATGAAGATATGCGCATGGTCCTGACAGACACCTTCACCCGCAGCCAGTGCTGAGGCTGCGGTCGCATGGGTCTCTGTGACCCCGACCCGATAGGCGACCTTGTCCCGGATGGCATGCATCAGTTCATGAAAGGCGGTAACCTGATCGGGCTTGTCGGCCAGGGTCGCGAGCCGTCGGATCGCCTGGTTGGGTTTGGTGGCCGGAGTAATCCTTGTGTAGATCCGGCGCGGTGGTGCGCTGGGGTCGCGGGCAATAACGCCGCTGGTGTCCCTGACCTCCACGGTTCCGTGGGCGGTGATTTCCACCCCTTCTGCCACGTCCTGCGTCGAGACCATGTGCACCAGATTGCCGAACGCATCCCGGTAGGTGGTGGCCCGGTGAATGCCCGGGGCTTCGATGGACCAGTCCACGACCCTTTGATGGGCGAGCTCCGGCGGGGTCAAGCGCAGCTGTTGCATCGCGTTGGCCAGCGGGGTTTCGTATCTGTAGCGGGTGGTGTGGCGGACTGTCAGGCGCATCAATCGGTATCAGCTCGTCAATCGTTTCAGGTCAGGTGAAATTGTAGTCCTTGGCAAGTTGGGCTGCGAAGCTGTTGTTCCGCCCGATGAAATCGGTCAGGAATTCATGCAGCCCGTCCTGGTAGATATCCCGCAGTTGGGCTTCGCCCAGCTCCCGGTAGATATCCGTGGCCATGTCGATACTGGGAGAACGCGAACCGTAGAATTGGGCCAGATCCTCTGCTGTTTCGTCGATCCAGTCGTAACAATGGGTCAGAGACCGGGGCATTTCCTTTCTCAAAATCAGGAATTCCGCGATGTTGAAGGCTTTCAGCTTCGCATTCGGATAGGCGAAGCGGTAGCTTCGCAATCCGGACAGGGAGCGCAGCATTCCCGACCATTGATGACGTTCCATTGATCCGTCGCCGATCACGTCGTTGTCCGGCAAAAGAACCCAATATTGTGTGTCGAGGATCCGGGCCGTATTGTCTGCCCGCTCGACAAAATTGCCCAGCTGGCTGAAGTAGTAGCCGTCATCGCGCAGGATGGTGTTGAGCAGGGCGCCGCGAAACAGATGCGCGCGCTGGCTGATCCAGGCGAGAAAATCCGGCAATTTGTCCTGTGTGATCGATTGCGGGTTGACGTCTGAAAACTCGATAAACGTCGTATTGATCGCGTCCCACAGTTCGGTGGTGATGCCGGTTCGGACCGACCGGGCGTTGTTGCGCGCCATTTCCAGACAGGTGCGGACCGATGAAGGGTTTTCACGGTCGAAGATCATGTAGGCGGTCACGCCGCGTGCTGAAACCTCTCCGGCCTTCTGGGTATATCCGTATTCGCAGCCGGAACTTGCCAGCGCCAGCCGCCAGTCGCTCGCGCTGTCCTGCGCGCTGTGCGGGACCATGGCCGTCCGGTAGGCGACTTCCAGAAGTTTTGCGATGTTCTGGGCGCGTTCATGATAGCGCGACATCCAGAAAAGCGAGGAGGCTGTTCTTCCAAGCATTGTTCTTATCAGTCCTCCAGGACCCAGGTGTCTTTCGTGCCGCCGCCCTGGCTGGAATTGACCACCAGCGAGCCTTTCTTCAATGCCACGCGGGTCAGCCCTCCGGGCGTGATCCGGACCTGGTCTCCGATCAGGACAAACGGACGGAGGTCGACATGGCGCGGGGCAACGCCGGAGGCGACATAGGTCGGGCAGGCGGACAAGGCGAGCGTCGGCTGGGCGATGTAGTTGCCGGGATTGGTTTGCAGGATCTTGCGGAACTCCGCGATTTGCCGCTTCGAAGCCGTCGGTCCGATCAGCATGCCGTAACCTCCGGACCCGTGCACTTCCTTGACAACTATGTCTTCCAGATTGTCGAGCACATAGGCAAGATCATCGGCGCGCGAGCAATTCCAGGTCGGCACATTGTTCAGGATCGGCTTCTGCCCGGTGTAGAACTCGATGATATCGGGCACATAGGCGTAGATTGCCTTGTCATCCGCGATACCGGTTCCCGGCGCATTGCAGATCGTGACATTGCCCGCGCGATAGGCATCGAACAGTCCGGGCACGCCGAGCATCGAATCGGCATTGAAGGTGAGGGGATCGAGGAAGGCGTCGTCGATCCGGCGGTAGATGACGTCCACCTGTTTCGGATCGCGGGTGGTGCGCATGAACACCTTGCCGGCATCGACAAACAGGTCCCGGCCTTCGACCAGTTCGACCCCCATCGAATCGGCGAGGAAAGCGTGTTCGAAATAGGCGGAGTTATAGATGCCGGGCGTCAGGACGCAAACCGTCTGGTCGGATTTCGCCGGATCCGGCGCGACGCTTTCCAGCGTTTGACGCAGCATTTCCGGGTAGCGCTCCACCGGCGCCACCCGGTGCGTCTGGAAAAGCTCCGGGAACATCCGCATCATCGTCTCGCGGTTCTCCATCATGTAGGAGACGCCGGAGGGGGTGCGCGTGTTGTCTTCCAGAACATAGAATTCGTCTTCCGACACCCGCACAAGATCCGTTCCGATGATGTGCGAATAGACTTTTCGCGGTGGCGTGTAGCCGACCATTTCCGGCAGGAACGCCTCGTTCTGGATGATCAGGTCTGCCGGAATGCGCCCTGCGCGAATGATCTCCTGACGGTGATAGATATCATGCAGGAAGGCATTGAGCGCACGCACACGCTGGTCTATCCCGGCGCAAAGACGCCGCCACTCGGACGCCGAGATGATCCGCGGAATCGGATCGAAGGGAATCAGCCGCTCGGTTGCTTCCTGCGCGCCGTAAACTGCAAAGGTGATCCCGAGGCGCCGGAAAATGGTCTCCGCCTCGCGGCTTTTCCGGGACAGGAAATTGGGCGGTTTGTCGTCCAGCCAGCGCGCCAGCTTTTCATAGGCGGGCCTCGGATTGCCTGACACATCCAGCATTTCATTAAAGACCGGCGATGTTGCTTCCATGTCCTCCCCTTGCCCCGTCATTGTGCCTTGAAAGACAGCATGGCAAATCGGGAATTGCAACTAAAGCGTTTTCTCGAGGCGCTCGTGCCCAAGGAGTAGGCAAATCGGTCCGTTGGTCCGTGGCGGTCTTCGCCCTTGTGCTGACTTTGATCCGGCAAAAGCGCATGCTACCACCCTTGCAACGAATGATGTTGCGGAGGCACCCCATGAAGGAAATCCTGGCCGAACTGGAAAAGCGTCGGGAAACGGCACGGTTAGGCGGCGGCGAGCGGCGCATTGAAGCCCAGCACAAGCGCGGCAAGCTCACGGCGCGCGAGCGCATCGACGTGCTTCTGGATGAAGGGTCGTTCGAAGAGTTCGATGCCTTCAAGAAGCACCGCTGTACCGATTTCGGCATGGACGAGCATCATATCCCCGGTGACGGGGTCGTGACCGGCTGGGGCACTGTCAACGGCCGCACGATTTATGTGTTCTCGAAGGATTTTACCGTTTTGGGCGGATCGCTGTCGGAAGCGCATGCTGAAAAAATGATCAAGATCCAGGATATGGCCCTGCGCAACCGGGCGCCGATCATCGGCCTGTTCGATGCAGGCGGCGCGCGAATCCAGGAAGGTGTTGCAGCACTTGGCGGTTACGGCGAGGTGTTCACCCGAAATGTCATGGCTTCGGGCGTTATTCCGCAGATCTCCCTGATCATGGGGCCATGTGCCGGGGGCGACGTCTATTCTCCCGCCATGACCGATTTCATCTTCATGGTGCGCGACACGTCCTACATGTTCGTGACCGGTCCGGACGTGGTGAAGACGGTGACCAACGAGACGGTGACGGCGGAAGAGCTTGGTGGCGCATCGGTTCACACCACGAAGTCTTCCATTGCGGATGGCGCATTCGACAATGACGTCGAGGCCTTGCAGGAAATGCGCCGCCTGATCGATTTCCTGCCGATGAACAATCTCGATGATCTTCCGGAAATCGAAACCCAGGACGATCCGAGCCGGACAGACGACAGTCTGGACACTCTTATCCCGGATCATCCGAACAAGCCCTACGACATGAAGGAGCTGATCCTCAAGACGGTCGACGAGGCGGATTTCTACGAGATCCAGCCAAGCTTTGCCAAAAACATCATCACCGGGTTTGCCCGGATCGAGGGGCGTCCGGTCGGGATTGTCGCCAACCAGCCGATGGTGCTGGCAGGCGTCCTTGATTCGGATGCCAGCCGGAAGGCGGCCCGCTTTGTGCGGTTCTGCGATTGCTTCAATATTCCGCTGGTCACCTTCGTCGATGTGCCGGGCTTCTTGCCGGGAACCGCACAGGAATATGGCGGCCTGATCAAGCACGGCGCCAAGCTGTTGTTTGCCTTTACCGAGGCCAGCGTTCCGAAGGTGACCGTTATCACCCGCAAGGCCTATGGCGGGGCCTATGACGTGATGAGTTCCAAGCATATCCGCGGTGATATCAGCTATGCCTGGCCGACCGCGGAAATCGCGGTGATGGGGGCAAAGGGCGCAACGGAAATCCTGTACCGTTCGGAACTGGGCGACCCGGAAAAGATCGCACAGCGCACGAAGGACTATGAAGACCGGTTTGCAAACCCGTTTGTCGCTGCGGAGCGCGGCTATATCGACGAAGTGATCATGCCGCACTCGACCCGCAAGCGTGTCTCTAGGGCGCTGGCGCTCCTGCGCAACAAGAGCGAGGAAATGCCCTGGAAGAAGCACAACAACATTCCGCTTTAAGGGGGTGAAACACCGGCGGCCGGCTGGAGCAATCCTTGTGCAGATTGGGGCATTTTATATGCCCCTCGGCCGTTTTTTCGGACAAGCGTTCGCGCGATCCGGGCTCGGAGCTTCCGGATCGCACTGATCTCCTTGGGTCTCCGATCCCGGATCAAACCCTCCGGAGGCCTCTGCATATTTCTGGTCTGTGCAGCTGAACGCGGCAATTCTGTCCGGTATCAACTGTTTGGGATGCGATAAAGTGTTCACGGAACGCCTTTCAAGG
>NZ_SMMF01000513.1:0-1477 GCF_009711355.1 Roseibium sp. RKSG952
CGGCACGTAACCAAATTATGCAACAATGCCGATCGAACCAGACAGCCAAAGCGTTCACTGACATATTGATAGTTCGCCCTTCCATGTGAAACAAAAGAGTCATATATTTGCAGGAGAAAGGAAGGTGCGACTATGCATAGCTCCCAAATCCAGTCTTCTGCTTCGGCTCGCAGTGCTGTTCTCACCAAAGCGGCAATTAATGCTGCTGAACGGTTGGGGTTATCGGGGAGGACACTCGCTGACGTGCTGGGGGTATCTGAAGCCCAAGTATCCAGATTTCGGAATGGCGAGACTGTTCTGGCCGAACGCACGAAATCGTTTGAACTCGCGGCACTTCTGGTCCGCTTGTTTCGGTCACTCGATGCGATTACCGGCGGCGATCCGTGCGTAGCACGGCATTGGCTTCAGAACCCAAATGATGCCTTGGGCAGCCGCCCAGCAGACCGGATTGTTACTGTACAAGGACTGGTGGATGTCGTCGCATACCTGGACGCCCGACGCGCTCCAATATGAGTTATCATCGTTTTCTGGTGTTGCATGGCGCTTGGTCGAAGCTCAGCATCAGGTTTCAACACTCAAGCTCGTGGACAGTCTGGAAGAGCAAGAAATACTCGAAGACATTTTGGATACAACCAAGCCGCCTATGCCGGATGATTGTCGGCATCTCGACTATCTCCTGTCAACTCCGTTCAGATATCGGCCATACCCTCATGGATCTCGTTTTCGCCGATCTGGAGTTACGCCAGGTGTATGGTATGGGGCGGAAGCGGTGCAGACTGCTGTAGCTGAAATGGTTTTTTACAAGTTCTTGTTTTATGCAGAGAGCCCGGAAACACCGCTTCCAGACAATGCAGCCGAATATACTGCTTTTTCTGCGGCGATCGGTAGTTCGGCCTGCTTAAATTTAACCACCGGTGTTTTGTCGCAAGATGCTGTATTGTGGACACACCCCACGGACTATGCCGCATGCCAATCGTTGGCAGACTGTGCCAGGGAGACCGGAGCCGAGATCATTCGGTATCAGTCGGTAAGAGATCCGAATTTAGGTAACAACGTTGCCGTTTTGTCTTGCCGTGCTTTTACGCGGTCGGAGCCGGTTGATCGAGAAAGTTGGCGTATTCATCTCACACGAACAGGAGCGCAGGCGGTTCGTGAACATCCGCGACTAGGGGTGGAATACCCGCTGCGTAGTTTTTCCGGAGATCCCCGCTTGGCTCGTTATGGACAGTAGCTGCTTTTGAAGCCGGGTGGTTTGTGATTGATAGAAAAAGGGCCACCTCCATTCAAGAGGCGGCCCTTTTACGGATCAAGCAAATTGGGGCTGGTAGGTACCGTTGTTAAACTAGGCCGAAGTCTTTAGCGCCGTGATTTTCAGTCCAACCAGTCGATCGGCATAGTCGCCTTTAAATGTCGCCGGTTCCGCATACCAACCAATGTCGTGTAGTGCGGTGCGTATTCCGACATCATCCGACCAGTA
>NZ_SMMF01000419.1:0-900 GCF_009711355.1 Roseibium sp. RKSG952
GCGCGGCAAACCCCTTCCTTCAGGGAGGGGGAGACGTTAAGAAACGTTCATGCCACTCTTGGGGGCGGTCTCTGTGAAAAGGAAACTCTCCCAGAATGGCTCCGTCCTCCGGGTCTATTAGCTCCGTGCATTCGGCGTAAACAAGTTGCTTGTCTGACTCGTGTTGGGTCTTCCGTTCTGCCGTCACGACCGCCATTAGGCCGCGTAGTTGCCGCGCCCTGCGCTCCAGCCTGGTGGCTGCTTTCTCGATGTTGTCCAGAGAAAGGGACATATGTGTCTCGTTGTCAAACGAGTGCCCGCACTGAAGGCGGATACGGACACGGCCTGGCTGAAGCGGGCCGACAGCCAGGCCCTACAACAATCGATCATACATCTGGATGAAGCGTTTCAGCGCTTCTTCCGCAAGCACGGGCGCTAGGCGATCTCTTACCCGCAGCGCGTCAGCGTCGTCGGGCGGTCTTGAATCGCCCGATCGAGGGCGAGATCAAGACGGTTACGGTGTGCCGTAAGCGGACAGGTAAATTCTTCGCCTCGATCCTCGTTGAGGACGGGCGCGAGATGCCGTCCACACCGGGGAATGTGGATGCCGCCGATGCGGTCGGTATTGATCTGGGCCTGACGAATTACGCGATGCTGTCCGGCGTCCCTGCCGGGCGGAACGTAAAGGTGCCGAACCCGCGTCATTACCGCAAGGCGCTGGTCGGGCTGCGGCGTGCGCAGCGCGATCTGTCGCGCAAAAGACAAGGATCTTCCAATCGGGCCAAGGTCCGGTTGGAGGTTGCCCGCGCTCATGAGCGCGTGGCGAATTCAAGAAACGACTTTCAGCACAAACTATCGAGACTTCTGGTCGACGAGAACCAAGCGATTTGTGTCGAGACGCTGAATGTCAAGGGAATGCTC
>NZ_SMMF01000639.1:0-2938 GCF_009711355.1 Roseibium sp. RKSG952
GGAAGCTCCGGACTTCCGCTCCCTTGTGATCTTTGTAGAATTAACGTCTACCCTGCCCTGGAGGACGAGGATTTTTAGCGAAGCGCAAGCTGACTTGCCGCATTTCCGGATCGTCGCGGGGTCCGTTCCTTCCGTAAACACATTAAACGTTGACCGCTTCCCTATTGAGGCCAATCCTTGTTGTGTTTGCATTTTGTGGGAGTTGATCGTGGATCTCAAGAACATAGTGGCCCGCGCTGCCTTCGCCGACATAGAGGCGAGTGGTCTCATGGAGGACGGATTTCCTGTTGAAGTCGCTTGGAGGATGCGCGAATCAAAAGGGTCGATTCTTGTGAAACCCTGCGAGTTCTGGAACATCGAGGCGTGGGATGCCGATGCCGAGCGGATTCATGGTTTGGATCGGGATCATCTCGTGGACGCAGGCACTGCGGTTTCCGACGTCGCGACCGCCCTTAACGATGTCTTTTCGGCGAAGATGGTCTATACGGACTCCCCGGAACAGGATGCTGCATGGTTCGACATGATCCACGCCGCCGCCGATGTACCTCGTCGGTACAGGGTTATTTCAATCAGCCGGATACTCGCCAAGATGGGTTTCGATGCCGAAAGCGCTGACCCGCTGTTCGCTGCAGCTCGCCTCAAATGCGATCCAAGGGGCCGGGCCGCCAACGGAGTGACGTACCTGTCGGCGGTATTCTCCCTGGCGGTCAAGGAGCGCACGGCGTGACAAAGAGGTCCCTCTCCGGCGCGGTGCTCTTTTTGGTTGTCGTCTCCCTCGCTTCGAGGGCATCGGCGGACGGGTTCATGGTCACCATTGAGCCGGCCGACCCGCTCCCGGCGGTTCCCGTTGTGACGGTAGATGCGGTTTCGCTGTCTCCGCTTCCGGGTTTCGTCGAGGCGAAGCGGGTGTCCTCCCGAAACGTCGCGCCCTCTCCCGTCCCCACCCCGACACGCACGAGTCCTCCGCCGGAGCCTGAAAAGCGGACCACGGTGCGATTTTAACCATCAATCCGTATTTTTTTAAACTTCTGGTTTGATTTACATTGACATCTCGCGTCGTAATGTTGACAAAACGAGGATGTTACGAATACAAAGAGCGCCCTTCCACGTCTATTTCATGCTGGCTTTTACCGGGGCCTATCTGTTCGTCGAGATACCGTTCTCGGTTTATCTTGTGAACGTGCTCGGCGGAATGCCGAGCAATGAGGATATTGCGGATGTCGAATTCTTTGGCCGGATACTGACCGCGATCGCCGTCGTGATCGCGTGGGTGGGTATGCGGGTATTCCCGAAATACCAATATGACTTTGAGTTTCTCTCAGCGCTCCGGCACGCGACGATATCCGGTGTTTTGGTCGGTCTGTTCTCCTTCTATGCGCTCGATTTAATCGCTGACAACCTTGATTCCGTCACCTCTCTAGACATGAAGCGTGAGGCGTATTTGGTTTCCATACCGAGACAGACGCTTCACGACACTCCATCATTCTCCGAGATATCCGAGACGCCTGAGTTCAGTGCCATGAAGTCGCTCTTGGCCTCATTCGTAAGCGCGGATCACATACTGTCGGCGATAGGACGGGACAACGCATCAACATCGATCGACTTCGCGAGTGTTCTTCTTGGTGGAGAACGGGAATTCCGAGAGCAAACCCTGGGAGCGATGGGCGAGTTTCTGAACGAGGCCTATGCGGGTTATGTCGAGGTGAACTCCGCTGCGAAGAACGAACTGGCCAAGGGTCTCGGAAAGGCGTCCGAGGAATATCGCAGCATGGTTAAAGATGTTAAAGAGCGCATGTGGCGCGACAATTACGGCTACAAGCTACCTTCTCGAGGATCTCGGTATGAGATGGGCGTCATCAAGGCAGTCAAGAGGGAGCTTCCCGTCTATGACAATTGGCACCCCCGGGACCAACGTGGTTTCGTCCAAGCGTATCTGGAAAAATATTATGAGGAAGTGCTTTCTCAGGCCGGGCATGAATTCGCCGGAAATGCATCCTTCTTCCTTGGCGACGTGTTTCCCGTAGACCTTTCCCGTGATCAATTCGCTCGCCTTAAGTCCGTGCAGGACCATTTTCGTGTGAAACTCCTCGAGCGATTGGATCGCATCGAGGGCAATGTCCCTGATATGATGCTGATCCTGCCGACGATGTCCGATGCTGCGTTCAAGTCAACCGTCTACGACCCTATTCATGAGGCGATCAGCGGCCGCCGTCAGTACGCCCCTCAGGTGGCGGCCTATGAGTTTCAGTTCTTCGCGGGAGATATGAAGCCCTATGTGCAGGCTTCCTGGATACCGGTGATGGCGATAATTCTCTCCGTCTCCGGTGCGGCCCTGCACATATTCAAGTTTTCCGGTTATGCATGGACCGCTGTTCGCGGTCAGTCCCACCGACGGGGTCGCTACGTCTTCGCTTCGTTCGTCTTGGTGGGTGCGTTCGCTGCGATGGCTCTTCCTGGCAACGAAGTTACCAGAAGTGCGGCCTTCAAGGATATGAAGTCAAAAAGCCCTGTCATAGGCACCTTCGCCGAGGGTCTCATATCGATACAGCCCGGTTTTCGAATAGTCGGTGAGGTCATGAGTTTCAATCCGGTTTGGGGTTATGTGAGATCCACTCTTCCGGATCGACGGGAACCCTACCGCTTTGCTTCCGGATCTTCCGCGGACACCGGATCGGCAACGGCCATGAGCACCGTAGCCTCATCACTGACCGCTCCTGGCATCCCGCTACGGAAACCCGGCACGGTTCCTGTTCCCATGGCGAAGCCGACGACGGATAATGGATTGCGCATCGCGCCCCGTTGATTCTGAAGGCCGTTCGCATCGACCGATTTCTGCCGCAGATCCTGCGCCGGACGGAAAACGGCAAATTCGATTGCTTCTTGTTGACCGAGTGCGATCCGGTCGTAAGACTTAACGTCTTCCCCGCCCTGAAGGACG
>NZ_SMMF01000398.1:0-825 GCF_009711355.1 Roseibium sp. RKSG952
CTTGCGCGGGAGCGCCTTGTATCCCGGACCCAAAGGACTCGGTTTTACGACGCAGCTCGATATAACTAACAAATCACCTCGACCCGATCACGTCAGGGCCGAGGACCGACCTCGAGTATCAGGTCCTCCTTGAGCACCTGAATGCGCTCTGGCAACCAGGCCACCAGATGGCGCTCGCCCCCCAGCCCGACCGTTCTGATCAGCCCGTCCTTACCCGTCGTCTTGACCACGAGCGCCAGAAAATCCGCCTCGGCGCCGCGCCAGAAGTCGTTGGAGAGCGCATTCATCATGTCGACGATGTCACCCTCTCCATCCTCGGGCATCATCTGCTCGTAGCTCGAGACCGCCCTCGACAGAACGACACCGTAACCTTCGGAGTCGATTTCACCCCAGTTCATGAGAGTGTCCCGATACTCCGGAGCTCCCATGATAAGGATGCCTATCTGCTCGCGCGTCATTCTATGACACGGATCCATGGGGTTCTCGACACCGGGATCGACCGTCAGAATGCGGCCAGAGCCGGCCGTGTACTGTTCCGCCGTCTCCAGGCTGTCCGTGAAATAAAATCCGCTGCCGATCTGATCATTTCCGATCCCGATATACGCCGGGTCGAAATCCTCGAAGTCATGCGTAGTGCCGTGAAACCAATGCATCTTTTACATCCACTAAAATGTTCAACACTCGCTCACTAAATGATGCCGAACGGAATTAAACAAGTCATGACAACCAGAGGGCGCAGGATGTTTTTGCCAGGCTTTCTCGCGTCAAACCCGAGGGATCATTCCTGCTTCAGGAAATTAACGTCTTCCCCGCCCTGAAGGACGG
>NZ_SMMF01000924.1:0-64958 GCF_009711355.1 Roseibium sp. RKSG952
GGCGCCATTGCCGCGCGAGCGGCTTCGTCCGCTTGGAACGGAAGCAGCCGCGCAGCTGAAACTGGACCAGTTCAACAAGGAAACCAAAGTCGCCGACAACAAGGAAGCCATCCGCCTTTTGCGCGAAGCAGACATTTTCGTCGAGGCCCAGTTCATTGTCGGCCTCGACAACGAGACTGCGGAAACGCTGGAGGAAACCTATCGAATGGCCTGGGACTGGCAACCGGATCTTGCCAATTGGGCGATGTATACGCCCTGGCCGTTCACTCCGCTGTTTCAGGAGATCCGGGATCAGGTCGAGATCTTCGACTTCTCGAAATACAATTTCGTCACACCGATCATGAAACCTGCCGCCATGAGCCGGGGCGAGCTGCTCAACGGCGTGATGAAGAACTATCGCCGCTTCTATATGCAAAAGGCGCTGTTTCATTATCCCTGGCGCGGAACCGGCTTCCGCCGCCGTTATCTGCTCGGCTGCCTGAAAGCCTTCCTGAAAGCGGGATTTGCACGCACGTTCTACGATCTCGGCAAGGCCGGATACTGGGGTCCCCAAACCAGGAACAAGGTGCATTTCGACTTTGACGAAACCCGGACGATCGCAGAGGCCCAGCTGGAAGACTGGGAATCGGCCGCAGACCGGGCCGCAAGGGCCGCAGAAAGACGGGAAGCATTGAAACTGCAGGGCAAGGAGCGCGCCAACCGCCGGCAAGCCGCTGCGGCCCAAGTCTCGGCCTGTGGCGGCGGAACACAGCAAATAACCGAAAATGCGTGACCACATCACAAGCTGCACGGAGGGAGCCGTGATCGGCCCCAATGCGGTCTTGCAGTTGTTTGAGGCTTTGGAGGAGGTCGGCGGCCCGTCCTTGCGCAATGCTTTTAGAACCGAACTGCATCTTCCTGCACGCACCGATTTCACCCGGATGATCCCGGAAAGCATGGCAGCAAAAGCCCACCGGCACCTGCGGAACAGATATCCCGAGAGTGCGGAACAGGTTGCCGGTCTGGCGGGAGAAAAAACCGCCAACTATATACTGGCGAACCGCATCCCGAGGCTCGCGCAAGCGCTACTCAAGACACTTCCGACAGGGATTGCAGCGCCGCTTCTTGCCATGGCCATTTCAAACCACGCCTGGACCTTTGCCGGATCAGGTTCCTTTGCGATTGTCCGTTTCCGCCCGCTGATTTTCAGCATTACGGGCAACCCGCTGACCGCAGGTGACACCGCCGAAGATCCTGTGTGTGCCTGGCACGCTGCCGTCTTCCAGCGCTTGTTCCGCATTCTGGTCGATCACCGCTACACTGTTCATGAGACTCAGTGCAGCGCAATGGGCGCGACTTGCTGCCAATTTGAGATCTTCAAAGAAATGTCTTCGGAACCAGCGCCTGGTCCAGCGCGAACCGCGGCACAGGCAAAACATCTGCCGCAGTCAGCGAAGAAGTGACAGACCTCCATTGGATTGCGCCGGCTGAAGCCCCACCGTATCGACTTCCGGACCAAACGGCTTGCTCCCCTCTGCGATCTCCAGAATGAGTTTCTTGCGCACGGCATCAGAGAATGTGTTGGCGTTGTCTGCCGTCACCACAAAGGCCCCGGGACCGCCGATAATATCCCGCGCAAAGCGCTCCTCCAGATCATAGGACACCGGGCGGCCCGAACAATGTCGGCACAGCACCGCCAATCCATTGATCACGATGCCGGAGTTGACCACCGTCTCACGTGCCTCGAAGATGCTTGGGCCGTTCCAGTTGTTGGCGCTGTCGGCGGACAGGTCGATCACCCGGCGCAGCCCCGTGATCCCATTGGTGTCGATCAGCGCCTTGCCTTTCAAAAGCGCTGCGCCGATGGCATTGCGGCCAAAAGCACGCCTCGGCGGTGTCATCAAGGCCTGCGCAAACCCTTGTGCGGAGGCGGGGCCGTCAATGATGGTCCAGTCCACAACAACGTCCTGCGAATTGACACTGCCCCATTCCACGTAGGTGACGGCGATCTTTCCATATATGTTGCTGGCGATCGCGGACAAAACTGCCGGATCGGTGATCGCCGTGGCATATCCCTGCCTCTGGAAACGGATCTCGGCCTCGTCAATCGATCCGGTCGCATCCGCCAGCAGCACAAGCTCAAGGTCAAGCTCTTCGGCAATGGCAGCAAGTCCCGACAGGAGAAACCCGAACAGGACAGCGGTAGGAACGGACAGTTTCAGATGAACCAAATCGAACTCCCGCCGAATAGTGAGATCTGCCTTTGACGTTCAACCGGCAAGCACATGTCACAAACGGTCAGGAGTGACGGTTCTCGGCCAACAACATGGACGCTCCCGAGATCGCCCCTTGCGGGCTTCCCGCAACAAAGTCCGCGCCGAGACGCAGATAGCGCTCCGGATCACGGGACACCGGCACCCCCCCTGCGGCGATCTTCAAGGTTTTGTTCCGCGACCTTGCACCGGCTGCGCCCAGAAATGCTTTCAGTTTTTGATCGGCAGTGTCCGTGCCAACCGACACACCGAGAATATCGATTGCATTTTTCTCAAGGATATCGAAGGCCTGTGGTCCGGCTTCCAGATCCGCTCCGCCCATGACCGTCCACCCGGCTTCCGCAAAACAGACACCAAGAACCGCGAGCCCAAGCACATGGTCATTATCCGGCATGCGCGCCAGCAAGACTGATGGTGCGCCCGGACAGCGCTCGACGGAAAACAACCGGAAAGACAATCGATTGACGAGGCACTGCAACCGGGTACCGGCAATGGAAACGGACACAAAATCCCGAAGGTCAGCCGCCCAGGCAATCCCGAGTTCACGCGCCATAGGCAAGACCAAAGCATCGCATATGCTCAAGATCAGGCAGTCTTCCTGTTCAAGGTCGGCCGAAAGTCTATCGAAAGCGGCAGAATCCGGGTCGAGCAAGGCCCGTTGAAATCGCGCAAGGTATTTTCCACCAAGGTCCGCGCACTGATCTGAGAGCGTTTCCTCGATTGACGGACAGGCTGGCGCGCTATTGCGGAAAGCGGAAACCGGTGCCTCGTGCTTGTGAACCAGTTCCTCAAGCACACGGTCCTCTATGACGGCAGCGAGGCACGAACGATCCCGGGAAGAAAGCGGCCCGGCACTGGTTGTATTGCAGGCGGGCGTCTGGCTTCCGACCGCATGGAGCTGCATCATCGCCCCGCCATTCAATGAGGATTGCGACCAGAGTCCGCCATCAACTCCGGCATCGGTCCCAAGCCCGTCGAGATCAAAATCCGACTCGCTTGAAACATCCGCAAGGCCGTCTGCGCGTTCTTGGTGTAGACTGATGATCCCCTTTGTCATGACCATGGCGTCCTCCAGCCGCCAAAAAGCCTCAACATAAAACAGAAAAATACTTTCCTTTATTATTCACACGGCCATTTTGCGGCACGCTTTCATGATTTTTCAGAAAGGCCTTATCATTCAAAAGGAGATAGATACATTAGGTTCTCAACGTCACGCGTAGCGAAACATCTCTCCCGGACCCCTCATCAACAGATAAACATTGCAGAACTGTCTTTGCAATATTTATCGAGTCTAATCGGGCTTTTGCGTACATCGTCTCAGGCGAGGCTTGGGGAATGTTTTCATCAGGCAAGGTCAGCGACCGGACCTGCAAGCCCGTGCCGAGCAGATCGGCAGCGGCAAGAAAATGCAAGACATGGGACCCGAAGCCGCCAACCGCGCCCTCTTCCACACAAACCAGCAGGTCATGTGATCGCGCAAGCCGCTCGATCAACGCCGTGTCGAGCGGCTTGGCAAAGCGCGCGTCCGCGATTGTCGGAAAGATGCCGCGGGCATTCAGGACCTTTTCGGCAGCAAGCGCTTCATAGAGGCGCGGACCCAGTGTCAGGATCGCCACGGACCGGCCCTGCCGCACGATGCGTCCCTTGCCGATCGGGACAGGCACGCCGACGCGCGGCAGCTCGACGCCAACACCGGTTCCACGCGGATATCGAAACGCAATCGGCCCGTCGCTGTGAGCCCGGGCGGTGGCCACCATGTGAACCAGCTCCGCCTCATCGGCCGGTGCCATGACGGTCATGCCCGGCAGGTTGGCAAGATATGCCAGATCATAGGCCCCGGCATGGGTCGGCCCGTCGGCACCCACAAGCCCGGCGCGGTCGATGGCGAAGCGCACAGGCAGATCCTGCAAGGCCACATCATGGACAATCTGGTCATAGGCACGCTGCAGGAAGGTCGAATAGATCGCGCAAAACGGCTTCATGCCCCCGGCTGCCAGACCGGCTGCAAATGTGACCGCATGCTGCTCGGCAATGCCGGCATCATAGGCCCGGTCCGGAAAGGCTTTCGCAAAGGCGGCAATGCCGGTCCCGGACGCCATTGCCGCCGTGATACCGACAATTGCGGGGTCGTGTTCGGCTTCCCTGATCAAGCTGTCGCCAAACACCTTGGTATAGCTCGGGGCCGCCGGTTTGGCTTTTGGAGACGTCTGGGCATTTGGTGCGCCTGTCACCAGATTGAATGTGCCAACCCCGTGAAACTTGTCGGCAGACTGTTCCGCAGGCTCGTAGCCTGCCCCTTTCCGGGTGATCGCATGGATCAGGACCGGCCCGTCGCCATGGTCTTTCAGCGCCCGCAAGAGCGTGAGGAGATCCTTCAGATTGTGGCCATCCACCGGGCCATAATAACTGAAACCGAGATGTTCGAAGATGTTGCCACTTCCAGCCAGCTCCCGCATGGCCCGCTGGGTCCGCTCCATGCCGGTCCGGATCGGGTCGGGCAGATACCTGGATCCTTTACGGACCAGACGGTCGATCTCCATCACCGGAAGCGTCCGGCACAGATTGGCAAAATGAGAGGAAGCCGCCCCGACCGAGGGTGAAATCGACATTTCATTGTCGTTCAGGATCACGAAAAGGCGCTTGCCGAGGGCTCCGGCATTGTTGATCGCCTCGTATGCCATCCCGGCAGACATCGCGCCGTCGCCGATCACACAGATCACATCTCCGATGTCAGCGCCCATGTCCCGCGCGGCCGCAAAGCCGAGCCCGGCGGAAATCGAGGTCGAGGAATGGGCCGCGCCAAACGGGTCATAATCGCTTTCCGAGCGTTTGGTGAACCCGGAAAGGCCGTTTTCCTTGCGCAGCGTTGTCATGCGCGCGCGCCGTCCGGTCAGGATCTTGTGAGCATAGGCCTGATGGCCGACATCCCAGATCAGCTTGTCGCGCGGTGTGTCGAACACTGCATGGATCGCGACCGTCAATTCGATCACACCCAGTGTCGAACCCAGATGGCCGCCTGTTCTGGAGACGCTGTCGATGGTGTCGGCTCTCAGTTCATCCGCGAGACGGCACAGGGTTGTGTCCGACAATCGGCGCAGCTGCTTGGGGTCGGTGATCTTGTCCAGAATCGGCGTGGCGCTCTGCGCGCTTGGCGAAACTTTCATGGTGTCCTCCCAGGCAGGAACCGTTCAAAAACCAGCTGTCATCTCGGCTTTACGCGGTTCGGCCCCGGATAGTGTTGAGCTAAACGGCAAAAATGTAAACTTTTTTTTACACTCACATACTGCAATCGACAGGCACACAAGACCCTTGCACCCAGCCATCAAATCAAACCAAATATCTGATTTTATTGAAACAAAAAGTTGATTGAAACTATTTGAAAACCGCTATGAGCTGCACTTAACCGTCCCGGGCACGGAATTCAACGCATTGCGTGAGTCTGAAAAATGTATAATCTAATTGACACTTTTTAGACAGAAACCGGCATGCCGGGCTCAGACTGCGAGGCCACAGGACATGACAAGGCCCTTTCCGTTTTCCGCGATTGTCGGTCAGGACGAAATGAAACATGCTTTGCTGCTTGCATCGGTCGAGCCGGCCCTTGGCGGTGTGCTTGTCTTCGGAGACCGGGGCACGGGAAAATCCACGGCGGTGCGGGCTCTTGCCGGTCTGCTTCCCAAGATCGAAAGCCGTGCCGGATGCGTCTATAATTGCACGCCCGATGCGCCTGCGGCGGAATGCAAGATCTGCAACAAGCCCCAAAAACCACGCAGAACAAAACGCCCCACGCCCATCGTCGACCTGCCTTTGGGGGCGACCGAGGACAGTGTCTGCGGCGCGCTTGATCTGGAACGCGCGTTGTTGAGCGGCGAGCGCGCGTTTGCCCCGGGGCTTCTCGCAAAGGCCCATCGCGGGTTTCTTTACATCGACGAAGTGAACCTTCTGGAGGATCATCTTGTTGACCTGCTTCTGGACGTGGCCGCCTCCGGCGTGAATGTGGTCGAGCGCGAAGGCCTGAGCATTCGCCACCCCGCAAGCTTCATTCTGGTCGGCAGCGGCAATCCGGAAGAAGGCGAGTTGCGGCCTCAGCTTCTCGACCGCTTCGGATTGTCCGTTGATGTCAGTTCACCGAAGGACATTCCGAGCCGGGTTGAAGTCGTCAAGCGCCGGGAAGCCTATGATGCGAGCCCGGAGAGCTTCTGCAAGGTCTGGGCACCCGAAGACCGGAAATGGCAGCGCCGGATCCTCGCCGCCCGCAAGCATCTTGCCGATCTCGACACTCCCGACACAGTACTGGCTCTCTGTGCAGACCTTTGTCTCAGGCTCGGGGTCGATGGCTTGCGCGGTGAGCTGACCCTGATCCGGGCGGCCCGCGCGAATGCAGCGCTTGAAAAACGGAAAACGGTCCGGGCCGCCGATGTGGTCAATGTTGCCGCCATGGCCTTGTGCCACCGGCTGCGGCGCGATCCGCTGGATGAATCTGGCTCGATTGCGAGGGTCAGCCGCGCCATCGGTGAAGTCACCGAAACCACCATGGGCGAAGCGGTGGCTGGCAATGCCTGACCCCGCCCTTGAACAAACCGGCGTCGAGCCTCAATACCGGCAGCAATGGCGGGACGCGGTGTTGGCGATCGACTTGCTGGCAGCCTATCCGGGCAACAACCTCTCCGTCCGCCTGCGCGGCGCGGCGTCTCCCGCGCGTGAGCGCTGGCTTCAGCTCCTGAAAGAGCGGCTGGAAGAAAACCGTGAGCCCGTCAGGCTTCCGCCCAACACTCCGGTCGAGAGCCTTTTGAGCGGTGTTGATGTGGTGGCTTCCCTCTTGAGCGGACGCATTTGCCAGCGCCGGGGTCTTTTGGAACGCGTCGCAGGCTCTCCGCTGCTGGTGCCCATGGCCGAGCGGCTGGAAGCCCCTGTCGCAACGATGCTGGCAAAGGCGCTTGAACAGGAGGTTAGAGGCGGTCGAGATCTGCCCTTGCAATCCAGCCCCGTCAGTCTGATCGCGCTCGACGAGGCTGTTTCCGATCACCATCAGCTCCCCACTGTTCTGGCGGACAGGTTGATGATCGATATCCGCCTCGACGGTATCGATCTGGCAACGGTTGAAAGCGGCGCAACTTGCATCCCGGCCTCTCTGGCGCTCGCCCCTGTTCCGGCGTTGGTCTCACCGGACATTGAGGAAAAGATCGCTCTTCTGGCTCTGGCCTTTGGCGCTGCCTCACTGCGGAAACACCTGCATATCTCCAGTCTTGCAAAACTGGTTGCGGGGCTTGACGGCAACCCGGACGTTGACGAGCAGCATGTGATCAGCGCCGCGCGCCTGGTCCTTGGTGTCTTGCCGGAACCTGAGTGTGTTGACGTTTCGGAAGAAAATGTTACCGACCCGTCTCCACCGGAGCCGGCCGACAACACGTGCGACACCGACACGTCCTCAGAGAATACCGGTGACCGGCCACTGGACGATCTTCTGGTTGCCGCACTGGCGGCCAATCCGGATGTGGTCGGAGCGCTCACGAAAGACGACAAGCACAAGGCGGCGCGCAACGCCCGTTCGGGCAAATCCGGCAACAGGACCCTGAAAAGCACACGTGGCCGCCCGGTCGGGCTGACGCCCCGGGCGCCCCATGCGGCAGCACGTCCGAATGTGGCTGCGACCTTACGGGCAGCGATCCCGAAGCAGCGGATCCGAAACCCCGAAGCGCTGCATAAGGGCTGGTCTCCGGACCTGGGTCTCCGGGTCATGCCACAAGACTTCCGCTACATCCGCTACAAGCATCGCACCGAATCCACCGCGATCTTTGCCGTCGACGCTTCCGGGTCGACCGCGCTTGCCCGGCTTGCCGAGGCCAAGGGGGCCGTCGAACTTCTGTTGGCCGACTGCTACGTCCGCCGCGACAGCGTCGCGCTGGTCGCATTTCGGGGCAAGGTGGCCGAAACCCTGCTGGAACCGACCCGCTCGCTGGTGCGGGCAAAACGCAGCCTGTCCGCCTTGCCCGGCGGCGGCGCGACCCCGCTTGCAAACGGCATCCTGCGGTCGCTCGAATTGGCTGAACACGCAAGACAACGCGGCCAGACACCGCTCGTGGTCTATCTTACCGACGGCCGGGGCAATGTGACCCTGTCCGGCGAGATCGACCGCAAAGCCGCAACGGAGGATGCGGAACGTCTCGCGCGGCGGGGGGCATTGCACGGAATCCGCTCGATATTGATCGACATTGCCGCCCGCCCTAAACCTTCAGCGCAAGCACTCGCGAATGCCATGGAAGCCGACTACTGCCCCCTGCCGCATGTGACGGCAACGGCGGTGTCCGGCCTTGTCAGCTGGTATATCCGGAAGCCCGCATGAGCAAACAGGACACCCGCAGCAGAGACCGACACCCGGACTGGCTGAGCCGCCAGCTGGAGCGTGCCGATTGGCCCAACCGGCAGTTCAGCCATCTGGTGCGCGCAGGCGGTCTCGAATGGCATGTCCAGCGTTTCGGGAATTTGGATGCTCCCGTCTGCCTTCTGGTGCATGGCACAGGCGCTTCTTGCCATTCCTATGCCGGGTTGGTGGCACAGCTCGCGAGCAAATGGCAGGTGGTCGTGCCCGACTTGCCGGGGCACGGCTTTACGCGGCACACATCCACCGCTCAGTTGACCTTGCCGGGCATGGCGAAGGCTCTTGCCGCCTTGCTTTCAGAGATGAACACTCCGCCGTCGATAGTTGCCGGACACTCGGCCGGTACGGCCATCCTGCTGCAGATGGCTCTCGACGGGCACTTGCGCGATGTTCCGGTTACCGGCCTCAACAGCGCCTTGCAGCAGATATCCGGCAACAGCTTCCTGTCTCCGCTTGCCAAGATGCTGTTTGCCAATCCGCTCACCCCGCGCCTGTTTTCCCTGCAAGCCCGCTTTGGCGGCGTGACGGAACGGCTTTTGAAGGCGACCGGCTCGACCATCGATGCCCAAAGCCAGGCCTGCTATGCGCAGCTTCTGAATACCCCACGGCATGTGCGGGGAGCGCTCGGCATGATGGCAGGCTGGGAGTTGAGGCCGCTTGTTACCCGTCTCAATGAAATCGGGCAGCCGGTCACCCTGATCGCGGCAATGGACGACCCGATGGTCCCGGCCCGGGTCTCCGAGGCAGCCGTGCGTGCCCTTTCTCAGGGAAAATTCATTCCTGTTCCGTCCGGGGGACACCTGCTTCACGAAGAAAACCCGGCCGCCATCGCCAAGCTCATGCAGGAACCGGAAAAGGCGGCCGCGTAATCGCATTCCGGCCATGCAGCCAAAACGCCAGGACAATTGAGGGCATCATGAACTACCTGAGCCATCATGCACTCGATGCCAAAACCGAAGACAGCCGCCCCCATGCCATTGTCATCGGCGCAGGGTTTGGCGGACTTGCCGCCGCCGTTCGGCTGGGCGCTCGCGGTTACCGGGTGACGGTGCTGGAACGGCTCGACCAACCCGGCGGACGTGCGCGCCGGTTCCGGCAGGACGGCTTCACCTTCGATGCCGGCCCCACGATCATCACCGCGCCTTTCATTCTGGAAGAGCTCTGGCAGCTTTGCGGCAAATCCCTTGCCGATGATGTCGAACTGGTCTCGCTGGACCCGTTTTACACAGTGCGGTTTGACGACGGCACGGAATTCCGCCCCTCGGCCGACACGGACCGCATGCGCAAGGAAATCGCACGGTTCAACCCGACCGACGTCGCTGGCTACGAGCGGTATCTTGAAGAGAGCCGCCGATGTTTCGATGGCGGGTTCACCGGCATGGTCGACCGGCCCATCGGCACGCTCGGGGCGATGGCTTCGGTGCTGCCGACCCTGATCAGGCGGCGCGCCGACCGTCCGATCATCAATCTGGTCCGGAAATATGTGCGCGATCCCAAGCTGCAGGTCGCATTGAGCTTCCATCCCCTGTTCATCGGCGGCAACCCGCTTCGGACCAGCGCCATGATGAGCCTGATCTCCTATCTTGAAAAGGAATACGGGGTTCACTACGCCATGGGCGGCACCCATGCGTTGATCGAAGGTCTGTGCGGGCTGATTGCCGGACACAACAACCAGATCCTGTGCAATGCAGCCGTTGAGCGGATCGAGACAGACGGCAACCGGGCAACCGCCGTCACCCTTTCCGACGGCGCCCGTCTTCCCGCCGATCTGATCATTTCAAACGCGGATAGCGGCTGGACCTATCGAGACCTTCTCAAACACCATTCCGCCCGGCGCTGGACGGACCGGAAAATCGCGCGTTCGAAATATTCCATGAGCCTGTTCGTCTGGTATTTCGGCACCAGCCGCAGATATCCGGGGGTCGATCATCACACGGTGATCATGGGACCACGCTTCGCCGAACTTCTGACAGACATTTTTGACCGCAAGATCCTCGCGGAGGATTTCAGCCTCTATCTTTACCGGCCGACCGCCACCGACCCCTCCATGGCGCCAGAGGGCTGCGACAGTTTTTACGTGCTGTCGCCAGTGCCGAACCTCGATGCAGACATCGACTGGACCGGCGAGCTGATCGAGACCTACCGGAAACGGATCGAGACCGCTCTTGAAGCCCATCTCATGTCCGGCCTGAGCGCCCATATTGCGGCCTCGAAGGTCATGACGCCGTTGAATTTCCGGGGTGATCTCCTGTCGATCAAGGGCGCTGCCTTCGGTATGGAGCCGCTCCTGACGCAGCTCGCGTGGTTCCGCCCGCACAACAAGAGCGAAGAGCTCGACAACCTTTATCTGGTCGGGGCCGGAACCCATCCGGGCGCCGGCCTGCCAGGTGTGCTATCCTCTGCCAAGATCCTCGACAAGGTTGTGCCCGATGCTTGCAAGATCTCCTGAAGCGTTCCGGCTTGCACCCGATTTGCAGCTGAGCTGCGATCTGGCGATCAATGACGGATCGAAATCCTTCATGATGGCTTCCTTGCTGTTGCCAAGGCCAACCCGGTGCGCGGCCCGGGCGCTTTATGCGTTTTGCCGGAACGCCGACGATCTGATCGACCAGTCACCGGACCCGGCCCAAGCCCTTGATCAGCTTCAAAAGCGGCTGGATGCGATCTATGCGGACGAAGACCCGGCCGAGCCCTGCGATCGGGCCTTTCAGATGGTGGTCAGGCACTTCGCAATACCCCGCCTTCTCCCGGACGCGCTGATCGAGGGCTTCGCTTGGGATGCAGGGGCGAGAACCTATCAGAGCTTCGGGGACGTCAAGGCCTATGCCGCCCGGGTCGCGTCCACAGTCGGGGTGATGATGACCCTGATCATGGGAAGCCGCGACGAGACCACACTTGCCCGTGCCGCCGATCTCGGCCTTGCCATGCAGCTCACCAACATCGCCCGGGATGTCGGCGAAGACGCCTTGAACGGCCGGGTCTACCTGCCGCTTGACTGGTTGCCCGAGCATCAGCACGACCTTGGGGCTTTTCTGTCCAGTTCCGGCGATCTGCGCCATGTGCGCAGCGCGACCCGCCGCTTGCTGGAGGAAGCCGACACGCTCTATGCCCGCGCGCTGACAGGTGTTGCCGGACTGCCCCTGGGCTGCCGGATCGCCATCGCAAGTGCCGGCCTGATCTATCAGGCGATTGGCCGGGAAGTGGCCGGAAACGGCTATGACAGCATCAGCAAGCGCGCCTTTACCAGCTCCTCCCGCAAACTGGCCCTTGTGGGCAGGGCCTGTCTGGTGACCGGCCTGACCCGGCACCACGATCCATCACCGCCCGATCCCGCGGCCGCTTTCCTTGTCGTTCCGTGCGCGCAGGCAAGTGCTCCGCCCGTCCGCGGTCTTGATGCCAAGGCAGCACGCATGCTCGAGCTGATCGCGCTGGCCGAAATAAGGCGGCGGGAAACCCGGGACAGCGGAGAGCTCAATGCCTGATGCCGCGCTTCTGGAAATCCTGCTCGGCTTCGGCGGCTTTCTGATCTTCTACATCTGGCAGCGCCGGTCTCTCGCCCGCGACATCCGGGCCCGCGAAGAACGCGAACGGCTTGAACGCGAAAACCGGGCGCAGTCCTCCGAAGAGGCCCGATAGGGACGTACACCAGACAGCCGCCACCATTCAATTATGCCTCGCAGTCGTCATCCCGGAAAAACCGAGAGGCTTTATCCGGCATCGGAGAGCCAGTGAATTCAGCAACAAACAGCCGGCAAGCGATATGAAATCCCTCAAAACCCTGTCCGGCCAATTCGCCTCGATCACTCACGGCACGGATACACCCCGCATCAGGCAAACGGCGGCCGATGGTTGCCGGTCCGGCGCGGCATGCGCCAGGGCAGCATCAGCTTGACCAGCGGCGAGGCATAACGGTCGCCGGACAGGCTTTCATGCATCAATTCAAGCGGTTGGCCAAACAAGCGGGTCTGGAGTTTTGACCGCGTATAAAACGGGCTGTCCTCCAGTGTCGCAATCAACTGCGGCTCGGTTCCGGGATCGTGGTGGCCATGGCGCATCATGCCCCAGAACCCGCGCCGCAACCGGGATTTGCCGGGCGTTTCGTGGGCCTCCACCTCCCCTTGCGCGTCCGCTGTCAGCATCAGGCAATGGCGGGTCTTGTCGCGCCGGTGGACGTCGTAAATCAGGGCCGCGCGCCCATCGGGCAGCACGCCACGTGCCCAGTCCCAATAGTGAAATCCACGCTCCAGCGGTTCCCGGCCCCAATTGCTGTCGAGATAGCCATGACCTCGCCAGTCCGGGCGATCCCCCTCAAAGGTCACCTCGATTTCGGCAAGGGGGGCAATCGGCCACCAGATGTGATCGCCCTGTCCGTCGATGTCATAGGTTTGCGCGGTGATGGCCTTCGGCCGGACCCGAACACGGGCCTTGAGCCGCTGCATCGACCATTCCGCAGGCGGACGTGGTACCGCCCGCTCGTTGAGGTCGAGTGTCAAAACACCCTCCTCCCATTGCAGTCCGCTCGGGCCGACGAAAAATCCGGTGCGATCCCGGGAAAGCGCCGGCGCGCCCCGCTCGGTCATCGCCCAGCGATTGCCCTCGGGCGCGTAGAGCGCAACATTGATACAGACATGATTGTCCGGATTCTGACGTCCCGACCAGGCGTAATAGGGCGAAAAAACCGACCCGACAAAGGCGATCACGCTGAGCCCGAAGCGCCCGCAATCGCTTACGCCGTCGACATACCACCAAAGATACCCCCCCGGCGGAACCTCCGCGTCGAAGCGCGGTCCGACACCAGGCACGCCGCCGCCAGTTTGCCGGAAAGCGCCGCCATCGGGACGCCGGGACCCGGATGCACGCTGCCTCCTGCGAGATAAAGGCCCGGAACCGGCGTCCGGTTGGCTGCCCGCCGGAATGCGCCCATCGCCCCATGTGTCTTCGGACCGTAGATCGCCCCGCCCGAGCCCGGAAACATCCGGTGAAACTCCTTCGGGCCGGCCGGCACCACCGACAGGCTCCCGGGCTGCAGGTGGAGGCCGCTGCGTTCCATGAGAGCGAGAGATCTTTCCAGACATATTGCAACCTCTCTGTCATCAGGGCTGTTCCGGTCGCCGGTGGCCGGGGCATTGACAAGACACAGCAGCCGTTCCGGGCCACCGTGCCGTGGCACATCATCCGTCAGCCGGTCCTCGGCGCAGACATAGACCGTCCCTGCCTCGGGCATCTTGCGGCGCTCAAAAATTGCCGCGAACTCCGCTCGATAATCGTCGGGCGTGAAAAAAACGGTGTGATAGGCGAGCGGAAAACCCTTCACCTCGGCACTCATCGACCAGGTGATGGCCGACAGGGACCGCTCTTCTTCCGCAACCGGCTGAAAGGCACGGTTTTGAACACCGGACATCAGTTCCGGGACCGCCGAGACATCGCCGTTGAAAATGACCGCCGAGGCCGCACGTTTTTCGCCGTTGGCCAGTTCGACCCCGGACACCGCGCCATTGCGCGTCAGGATCCGGGTAACCTCCGCATCGGTGCAGATCTCCGCCCCGAGGCTTTCAGCAGCCGAGGCAAGCGCCCAGGCGAGCGAACTCATGCCACCGGCCAGACGCCATCCGCCCGCCTGCTCCACATGGGCCACCAGCATCAAGGTCGCGGGCGCGTCGAAAGGAGACGACCCGCAATAGGTCGCATAGCGGCCAAACAGCTGACGCAGGCGCGGATCGGGAAAGTAATCGCCAAGCGCGCTCCAAAGTGTCGAAAATGGCCGCAGCTTGAGCTGTGCCCCCAAACTCCCGAGCCCCATACGGCGGGACAATTCGAAGAAACCCGGCTTTTCCGCCACGATAAAGGTTGTTTTCAGGTGATTGAAAACCTCGGCGCTGTCCGCGCAGAACCGGCGGTAACCATCGGCGTTCTGCGCATCGCTGAAAGTCTCGATCGCCTCGGCGCTTCTGGAGATGTCTTCAAAAAGATCCAGCCGCGATCCGTCCACCCAGGCATGGCGGGCCAGAAGGTCCGCAGGGCGCAGATCCGCAACGCTTTCCAAAGTCAGGCCAGCCTTCTTGAAAAGCTCATCAAAGACCCAGCGCATGGTCAATACGGTTGGACCGCTGTCGACCTGCTTGCCCGCGACCTCGACCTTGCGTGCTTTCCCGCCCGGGGCAGGCCCGCGTTCGAGGACGGTCACCGGCACGCCATCCGCAGCAAGGGACAGGGCCGCTGCCAGCCCGCCAAACCCCGCTCCGATGATGACAACCGGATGGCTTCCCATTGCTTGATCCCGTTCCGTCAACGCCGATTGACATTCATCGCAGTTATGTCAATCTTATTTGACATATTCTACCGTATTGTAAAACTGACACAAGGGGCGCGTGATGAACTTGCAGAAACGCATCGACCGCGGATTGGAGCAGGCCCTCACATTCGCCACCGCTGGCGGCCAGCCGGAGAAAGTCTGCAAGGCCCTTCGGCACGCGGTGTTTCCCGGCGGCGCAAGGGTGCGCCCGAGGCTCTGTCTAGCGGTGGCCATGGCCTCCGGCGACGGCAACCCGGAAGCGGCGACGGCAGCAGCCGCCTCGATCGAGCTGCTGCACTGCGCGTCCCTGGTTCATGACGACTTGCCCTGTTTCGATGATGCCGATCTCAGACGCGGCCAGCCTTCCGTTCATGCAGCCTTCGGTGAAGCTCTGGCCGTTCTGGCAGGCGACGGCCTGATCATACTGGCATTTGAAACACTGGCGCGCGGATGTGCCAGCGCGCCCGAAACGCTCGGACCGCTGGTCACGACGGTCGGGCGGGCGGTCGGCATGCCGCACGGGCTGGTGGCCGGTCAGGGCTGGGAAAGCGAACCGGAGATCAACCTGAACGACTATCACCGGGCCAAGACCGCGTCGCTCTTTACCGGGGCAACCGCAGCCGGAGCCATTGCCGCAGGAGCTGATCCCTTGCGCTGGCTTGCCCTCGGCGAGGCCCTGGGGGCCGCCTATCAAGTCGCAGACGACCTCCGGGACAAGGCCGCCACGGTCGAGGAAACCGGCAAGCCATGCGGTCAGGATGCCGTCCATGCCCGGCCCAACGCGGTCGAGGAACTGGGCCTTGCCGGTGCCGTTGCCCGCCTTCAGGACACCGTTCAGACCGCAGCCGACGCCATTCCCGACTGTGCGGGCGCAATGATGCTGCGCCAGTTGATCCTGGATGAGGCCAAGCGTCTGGTCCCGAAGAAGCTCGCCCGCTATGCCGCCTGACATGACATGGCCGAGGATCTTGCGATAACTAAGTCCGCCGATCCCGCGACACCGGACAGGCTGAGCTTGCGCGACCGGGTGCGTCTGCTCAGACAGCGCGCCGTCGGCACCCCGGCCTTTCACAGGTGGTTGCGGCGTTTGCCTTTTGGCCGCCAGTATGCCAACAGCCGGGCGGCAGACCTCCTGTCGGTCATGAGCGGCTTCGTTCAGTCGCAGGTTCTTTTCACCCTGCTGGACACCGGTGTTCTTGAGCTTCTGGAAAAGCAGCCGTTGTCGAGGAGCGACCTCGGCATCCGGCTGAGCATCCCGTCAGACAACTTGCGGCCCTGGCTGCAGTCCGCAGTGGCGCTTGAGATCCTGCAAGAGCTGGACAACGGCACCTTCACGTTGGGCGATCACGGCATCATGGTGGTGCGGGACCCGGGAATAGAAGCCATGATCCGGCATCATGCGGTGCTTTACCGGGATCTTGTGGCCGCGTCCGATCTTCTGAAATCCGGGCACCACGCCGCACGTCTCCACCGTTTCTGGAGCTATACCCAAGGCACCGATGTCTCGCCAGAAGAGGCCGGGGCCTATTCAAGAGTGATGAGCGAAAGCCAGATCATGCTCACCCGCGAGATCCTGGGAGCGGTCCGGTTCGACCGGTTCCGCTCGGTTCTCGACATCGGCGGCGGCACCGGCACGTTCCTGACCGCTCTTGGCAAACAGGTTCCGGCCACCACTCTCCATCTGCTCGACCTGCCAGCCGTTGCCGAACAGGCGCGTGCGGCATTCAACAAGGAAGGACTGACCGCGCGCGCAAGCGTTCATGGAGCCGATTTTTTCCAGGACCCGATTCCCGCTGGCCACGATTGTTATTGTCTGACGCGGGTTCTGTTTGATCATGACGACGCCGCGGTCATGAAATTGCTCAAGAATGTGCACCGCGCCATGGCGCCCGGTGCAAAACTCCTGATCGCCGAACCCATGGCCGGACCGTCAAAAGGCGAGCGCGTGTCCTCGGCCTATTTCGCGATTTATCTCTATGCCATGGGCGGAGGCCGCTGCCGAACTCCGCAGGAAATCAGGGCCTTGGCCGAAACTTCCGGGTTCTCCCGCACACGGGTGATCCGATGCGGCACACCGATGCTGGCAACGGTGATCGAGGCGGCTGTGTAGCTCCGGGCTGACACCTAGGTATGTAAATTTTAATTGACACATCCTCCTGTACATTTATTCTGACAACAGGAGGAGAGCAGGCTCGATCAATCCGGCCCGCCACGCACCATGAAAACCAACGCCGTCCTTTTCGAAGCACCGAACTCGGTGGCCATAAAACCCCTTCACCTGAAGGAGCAGACGCAGGACGCGGTTTTGGTGAAAGCCCTATGGAGCGGGATCAGTTCGGGCACCGAAAAGCGCCTGTTCGACGGCACCATGCCCTTCTTCCCCGGCCTGCAATATCCCCTCGTTCCCGGCTATGAGACCGTCGGGCGTGTTCTCAAGGAAGATGCAGCCGGTCAGTATGACAAGGGCACGCTGGTGCTTGTCCCGGGTGCAGACTGCTACCGGGAAGCCGCGGGCTTGTTCGGCGCGACGGCCGCCACGCTGATTGCCCCGGCAGAGCGGGTGATCAGGGTCGATGAAGACCTGGCCGAAGACGCCACGCTTCTGTCGCTTGCCGCAACGGCCCACCACGCGGTGATGCGGGCAGAAGAGACGCCGCCGGATCTGGTGATCGGACATGGTGTGCTCGGACGCCTCGTGCTGCGGATCATGGCCGCCCTCGGCCTGCCGCTCCCCACGGTTTGGGAGACGGACGAAACCCGCCGGAGCGGTAATTTTTCCTACATCGTGACAACAGCCGAAACGGAGCCCGGGACGCGGTTTGCCGCGATCCTCGACGCCAGCGGCACACCGGATATCATTGATCTCGCCGTCTCGCGCCTGATGCCGGGCGGCACAATCATTCTTGCCGGGTTCTACGATGCGCGCCTGTCTTTCGGCTTTCCGGCCGCGTTCATGCGCGAGGCCAGCATCCGGATCTCGACCGAGTTCCGCCCCGCCGACCTCGCCGCGGTCACCAACCTGATCGCGTCCGGCAAACTGTCGCTCAAGGGCCTGATCACGCACAGCGCTCCGGCCGGGGACGCGAGGCAAGCCTATGAAACCGCCTTCCGGGATCCGGCCTGCGTGAAAATGATACTCGACTGGAGGACACTGCAATGAGCCAGGACATGGTCACGGATGGTGTCTCGAAGGTCTATGACCGGCTGCGCAAGGAAGCCTCCGAACCGGCCCCGGCCCTGCCGGCCGGACCGGTCACCAAGGCCACCCAGATCATCGCGATTTACGGCAAGGGCGGCATCGGCAAGAGCTTCACCCTTGCCAACCTGTCCTATATGCTCGCCCAGCTCGGCAAGAAGGTCTTGCTGATCGGTTGCGACCCGAAAAGCGATACGACGTCGCTGCTGTTTGGCGGGCGCGCCTGCCCGACCATCATCCAGACCTCCTCGAAGATGAAGGAAGCCGGTGCGGAGCTCAAGATCGGGGATGTCTGTTTCAAGCGCGACGGTGTGTTCGCGATGGAACTCGGCGGCCCGGAAGTCGGCCGCGGATGCGGTGGCCGCGGTATCATTCACGGCTTCGAAACCCTTGAAAAGCTGGGGTTCCACGATTGGGACTTCGATTACGTCCTGCTGGATTTTCTGGGCGATGTGGTGTGCGGCGGCTTCGGCCTGCCGATTGCCCGCGACATGTGCCAGAAGGTCGTGGTGGTCGGCTCCAATGACCTGCAATCGCTCTATGTCGCCAACAATGTCTGTTCGGCGGTCCAGTATTTCCGAAAGCTCGGTGGCAATGTCGGCGTCGCGGGCCTTGTCATCAACAAGGATGACGGCACCGGTGAGGCCCAGGCCTTCGCCAGGGCCGTGGGCATTCCCGTTCTGGCGTCGATCCCGCAACACGAGGACATAAGGCGCAAGAGCGCGAACTATCAGATCATCGGGCATCCAGAAAACCAATGGGGCCCGCTCTTCGGCGGCCTTGCGTCTGCGCTCGGCGACGCACCGCCGGTGCTGCCCGAGCCCCTTGATCAGGATGATCTGATCGGCCTGTTCGACGCCTCGGACAAGACCTCGGGCGTTGCACTGGAGCCCGCCACGGAAGCCGACATGTGTGCCGCCGGCAAGCTGAACAAGCCGTCTCTCGAAGTCATTTACGATACCGTGTGAGGAGAGGATGGACCGCGCCCCCGACACAGTTCCCGAACAAGCCGCAGCCCAGGATGGGGCTGCCGGATGCCATGCGGGCGCTGAAAAGCTGAAGGCTGCGGCCATGGCCTCCGGCAAGGGCGAGGTGCTCAACGCTCTCGAACGTGACTATCCGGTTGGTCCCCACGATCAGCCGCAATCCATGTGCCCGGCCTTCGGATCGCTCCGGGTCGGCCTGCGCATGCGCCGGGTCGGCACGATCCTGTCCGGGTCTGCATGCTGTGTCTATGGCCTGACCTTCACATCCCATTTTTATGGCGCGCGGCGCTCGGTCGGCTATGTGCCGTTCAATTCCGAAACACTGGTTACCGGCAAGCTCTACGAAGACATCCGCGACGCGGTCCACCTGATGGCCGATCCGGCCAAGTATGACGCAATTGTCGTCACGAACCTGTGTGTGCCAACCGCTTCCGGCATTCCCCTGCAAATGCTGCCGCGGGAAATCGACGGCGTGCGTATTGTCGGCATCGACGTGCCGGGTTTCGGCGTGCCCACCCATGCCGAAGCCAAGGATGTTCTGTCGGGCGCCATGCTGGCCTATGCCAGACAGGAAGCGGAGACTGGCCCGGTCCTGCCGCCGCGTGGCCAGACCGAAGACCGGCCCACCATCACGCTACTGGGGGAAATGTTCCCGGCCGATCCGATGATCATCGGAAAGCTGCTGGAACCGCTCGGTCTTGCCTGCGGCCCGGTTGTGCCGGTGCGCGAATGGCGCGAGCTTTATTCCGCGCTTGACTGTGCAGCCGTTGCCGCCATTCATCCGTTCTACACCGCATCCATCCGCGAATTCCGCGCCGCCGGCCGGTCTGTGATCGGTTCCGCCCCGGTCGGGGCCGAGGGCACGGACCAGTGGCTTGACGCTATCGGCACCGTCTGCAACGTGGCGCGCCCGCGGATTGACGGCACACGCAACGCCATGCGCGCAGCCATATCGCAGGCCCTGAGCGCTCATCCGATACGGGGACGGATCACCCTGTCCGGCTATGAAGGTTCGGAACTTCTCGTCGGGCGGCTCTTGGCCGAAAGCGGTGCGGATCTCAGATATGTCGGCACGGCCTGCCCCGCGACACCCTTTTCGGACCGTGATGCGGAGTGGCTCAGGGCGAGAGGCGTTCACGTCCAGTTCCGCGCCTCGCTGGAACAGGACATCGCCGCCTTTGAGGAATTTAAGCCGGACCTTGCCATCGGCACCACACCGGTGGTCCAGCATGCCAAGGAGCGTGCCACCCCGGCGCTTTATTTCACCAACCTGATTTCCGCCCGGCCGCTGATGGGGCCCGCAGGGGCCGGATCGCTTGCAGGGGTGATCAACGCAGCGCTTGCCAACAAGGGCCGCTTTGACGAAATGCATGCCTTTTTCGAGGGCGCCGGCACGGGTGACAAGGCCGGGATCTGGCAAGACACACCGGAAGATCTCGGCGCCGTCCGCAAACGCCACGCCAAGGCCAGCCACACCTCGCGCAATGCCGTCGACAACGGGGAGGCTGTGGGATGCTGATCATCGACCACGACCGGGCCGGCGGCTATTGGGGATCGGTTTATGCCTTTACCGCGATCAAGGGCCTGCAGGTGATCATCGACGGGCCTGTCGGTTGCGAAAACCTGCCGGTGACCTCGGTCCTGCACTACACCGACGCCCTCCCCCCGCATGAATTGCCCATTGTCGTCACCGGCCTGTCGGAGGACGAACTTGGCCAGCATGGCACGGAACATGCCATGAAACGGGCGCGCAAGGCGTTGGACCCGGACCTGCCGGCCGTCGTCGTCACCGGCTCCATCGCCGAGATGATCGGCGGCGGGGTGACCCCGGAAGGCGCAAACATCCAGCGATTCCTGCCGCGTACCATCGACGAAGACCAATGGCAATCGGCCGACCGCGCGCTGAAATGGCTCTGGACAGAGTTCGGACCGCGCAAGGGCAAGGTGAAGGCGCCAAAGCCCCGCAAGCCCGGGGACAGACCGAAGGTCAACATCATCGGCCCGATCTACGGCACCTTCAACATGCCCTCCGACCTCGCCGAAATCCGCCGTCTGATCGAGGGGATCGGGGCAGAGGTCCACATGACCTTCCCGCTCGGCAGCAACCTGAACGCCGTGCCACGGCTGGCAGAGGCTGAAGTGAATGTCTGCCTCTACCGGGAATTCGGCCGCCTGTTGTGTGAATGCCTCGACCGGCCCTACCTGCAGGCCCCGATCGGACTGCATTCGACCACCGCGTTCCTGCGCAAGCTCGGCGACCTTCTGGGGCTTGATCCCGAACCCTTCATCGAGCGCGAGCGCCACACGACCTTGAAGCCGCTTTGGGACCTGTGGCGCTCGGTGACACAGGACTTTTTCGGCACGGCAAGCTTTGCTGTCGTTGCCTCGGAAACCTATGAGCGCGGTATCCGGCACTTTCTGGAAGACGATCTCGGTATGCCCTGTGCCTTTTCGGTGCAGCGCCGGGCCGGTGTAAAGCCGGACAATGAAACGATCCGGCGCCAGATCGGCGACAGCAAACCGATGATCATGTTCGGCTCTTACAATGAACGGCTGTACCTTGCCGAAACCGGCACGCGTGCAGCCTATATCCCGGTTTCCTTTCCCGGTGCCATCATCCGCCGGCACACCGGCACGCCGGTGATGGGCTATTCGGGCGCGGTCTGGCTGACCCAGGAATATTGCAACGCACTGTTTGACGCGCTGTTCCACATCCTGCCGCTGTCGAGCGACATGGACCGTGTCGAGGCGACACCGGCGCGCGGACGCCTGGAAATGAGCTGGCAGGACGCCGCCGCCAAACACCTGGAAGACCTTGTTTCGAAAGAACCGGTCCTTGTGCGCATCTCCGCAGCCAAGCGCCTGCGTGATGCGTCCGAGGCCACAGCCCGAACCAACGGGCGGGACGTTGTGATGATGGAGGATGTCAGGGCCGCCCGCACGGGTTTGACAGCCGGATCGGCTGCCTGACGGGCCGGGCGTACCCGGCAAAGCATGGAGGAAGCACATGCGAAACGCGAGAGCAAGACACAAGGGCCGGATCGACGGCTGGCAGGACCGGGCCGAATACCGCCTGCTGGTCGCCCTGTCCTTCATCCTGTGCCTCGGCATGGTGACCGCGCAACGGACGGTGACCCTGGTCAAGGGACAAAGACCGGCAACCGGTCAAGGACTGATTTCAGAAGCATGGGCCGCAGCCCATGCCACCGCGGGCTACGCATTCATCATCTAGCCCGTGGCGAAAGGATCGTTGGCCGCAAGGCCGGCGAGACCGCCGAAAGACCGCTTCACGGCGGTCCGGAGGCGACCCGGCTGCGGGGGGCCGCAGCGTTTGCGACTAGGAGGTATTTTTATGTCCAGTCCAAATTCCGTCTCGCTCAGCGGCATGTCCGAGGGCGAGGCGCAGGAGTTCCACAAGTACTATCTCCAGGGCATGTTCCTGTTTGTGGCGATTGCGGTCGTCGCACACTTGCTGGTCTGGTTTTGGCGCCCGTGGATTCCGGGACCGCAGGGCTATGCGTCTCTTGAAGACGTTGGCCAGACGGTCACGGCGCTCCTTCCAACACTCGCGTAAGGGAGAAGCACAATGTGGAGAATCTGGATGATTTTCGACCCGCGCAAGACGCTGGTCGTCCAGGGCGTTTTCCTCTTCTCGCTGGCAGTTCTGATTCATCTCGTCCTGCTCAGCACGGAACGCTTCAACTGGCTCGTCGGAGCCCCGGTCTAACCGGCAAGGACCGGTCGCGGAGGCACGGCATGGCCGGGCACCTGCGGCGGGTCAACGAGTGGACACCAAGGTTGCGGGCGGAGCAGGCCTGCCTGCCCGCAGCCATCCCGGACCAGACACGACGAAAAGTCACAACGACCAGCAAGCCGGTTCACCGCAATCGGAGGAATGAACGATGGCGCTCTTGAGCTTCGAAAGAAAATACCGTGTCCGCGGCGGCACTCTGATTGGCGGCGATCTGTTCGATTTCTGGATCGGTCCGTTCTATCTCGGCTTCTTCGGAATGATGACCATCTTTTTTGCCGCCCTCGGCACCGCCCTGATCCTTTACGGCGCCGCGATCGGTCCAACCTGGAACATCTGGCGCATTTCGATCAATCCGCCCGATCTCAGCTATGGGCTGGCTCTGGCACCGCTTGCGGAAGGCGGGCTCTGGCAAATCATAACCGTGTGCGCAATCGGGGCTTTCGGATCCTGGGCGCTCCGGGAGGTCGAAATCTGCCGCAAGCTCGGCATCGGCTATCATGTTCCAGTGGCCTTTGGCGTTGCCATCTTCGCATATGTCACGCTGGTGGTGATCCGCCCGGTCCTGCTCGGGGCATGGGGGCATGGCTTTCCATACGGGATTTTCAGCCACCTCGATTGGGTGTCGAATGTCGGCTACCAGTATCTGCACTTCCACTACAATCCGGCGCATATGCTGGCGGTGACCTTCTTCTTCACCACGACACTGGCGCTTTCCCTTCATGGCGGGTTGATCCTGTCGGCCGCAAACCCGGGCAACACCGACGACTTCCCGCCGAAAAAGGCTGAAGTCAAGGTGCCCGAATACGAAGACACCTTTTTCCGCGACACCATTGGCTATTCGGTCGGCACGCTCGGCATTCACCGGCTCGGACTGTTGCTGGCCTTGAATGCCGGCTTCTGGAGCGCGGTCTGCATCGTGATCAGCGGCCCGTTCTGGAATCAGGGCTGGCCGGAATGGTGGAGCTGGTGGCTCGATCTGCCGATCTGGAACCGGGGGGGATAAAACCATGGAATACCAGAACATCTTCACCCAGATCCAGGTTCGCGGGCCACTCGAGGCAGGCATCGCCTTGCCAAAGGGTAACGATGAACGCACCGGCAAGCCCTTTTTCAACTGGATCGCAGGCTGGTTCGGCAACGCGCAAATCGGCCCGATTTATCTCGGTTTTCTCGGCACGGCCTCTTTGCTGGCCGGAGCGGTCTGGTTTGTCATCACCGGGCTGAATATGCTCGCCTCGATCGGCTGGAACCCGATCCAGTTCGTCCGGCAACTGTTCTGGCTCGCCCTTGAGCCGCCGCCCGCGAAATACGGCTTGTCCGTCTTCGTGCCTCTCAATGAAGGCGGATGGTACCTGATCGCCAGCCTGTTCCTGCTGGTGTCCGTGCTGCTTTGGTGGCTTAGGGTCTATACACGCGCCCGCCAGCTTCAGCTTGGAACCCATGTGGCCTGGGCCTTTGCATCCGCCATCTGGCTGTTTCTGGTGCTCGGCCTGTTCCGGCCGATCCTGATGGGCAGCTGGGCGGAGGCCGTGCCTTACGGCATCTTTCCGCATCTGGACTGGACCGCAGCGCTGTCGATCCGCTACGGCAATCTCTACTACAATCCCTTCCACTGCCTGTCGATCGTGTTCCTCTATGGCTCGGTGCTGCTGTTTGCCATGCATGGCGGAACAATTCTGGCCGTTACCCGGTATGGCGGCGAGCGGGAGCTGGAACAGATCACCGACCGCGGCACGGCCTCCGAACGCGCTGCCCTGTTCTGGCGCTGGACCATGGGCTTCAACGCGACGATGGAATCGATTCACCGCTGGGCCTGGTGGTTTGCAGTTCTTACGACACTTACAGGCGGCATCGGCATCCTGCTGACCGGAACCGTGGTCGAGAACTGGTACCTGTGGGGCATCAAGCACGGCATCGTCGCGCCCACCCCGATCCCGGAATCCTGGGGCACTGTCGTCGATCCGGCACTGGGAGGATCGGGACAATGAAACTCGGAACCACCTTCGCAGCCAGCGCTGCGGTGATTTTCGCCCTCATTCTCCTTCTGGCGCCAGACTGGGATTTGCCACCGGTTGAGTCCGAACAGATCGGCTACCGGGGCACCGGTATGGTCCTGAACAAGGATGTCGAAAAGCAGAAGGAATTGCGTATTGCCAACGAAGTTCCGGCCCCCCCGTGGGAGCCGGACCCCGAAGGCGACAAGGCGGGGGATATCTACGAGAACGTCCAGGTTCTGGGTGATCTCTCGGATGACCAGTTCAACCAGTTCATGGCCTCGATCACCGAATGGGTGGCTCCCGAACAGGGTTGCGCCTATTGCCACAACGAGGAAAACTTTGCGCTTGATGATGTCTATCAGAAGGTCGTGTCCCGGCGCATGATCCAGATGAACCAGGCAGTCAACGCGAACTGGAAGGACCACGTCGCGGATGTCGGGGTCACTTGCTACACCTGCCACCGGGGCCAGCCGGTCCCAAAGAATGTCTGGTGGTTCGACAATTGGCCCAAACCGGCCGGCGGCGATCTCGGATACCGGGACGGTCAGGATGTGGTCGCGCGCTTTGCAGGTCTGACCTCTTTGCCGCAAAATGCACTTGCCTACTACCTTCTTGGCGACCGCAATATCAATGTCCATGGCAACACGGTTCTGCCGACCGGAAAGGAAACCGCCACAACCCGTGACACGGAAGCAACCTGGGCCCTGATGATCCACATGTCGGAGAGCCTCGGGGCGAATTGCACGACCTGCCACAATTCGCGCGCCTTCAACGAATGGGACCCAAGCCCGCCCCAGCGCGTGACGGCGTGGTACGGCATTCGCATGACCCGGGCCCTGAACAAGGACTATATGGTCGGTCTGACACCGGTCTTCCCGGAGAACCGGTTGGGGCCTGAAGGCGATGTGCTGAAGATCGGGTGCTCGACCTGCCACAACGGCGTTCAAAAGCCGCTTTATGGCGTGTCCATGCTGAAGGACTATCTCGCTGCTCTCGGTCAAACCACGAATACGGGTGTGCCCGACTACACCACCTACAAGCCGGGTGAGACGCAGAAACTCGAACCCGCCGCACCCGCAGCTTCAAGCACATCCTCTTCTGTAAACGAAAACGGCGCTGCCAAAACACAAGTGGTGTCAGCGGATTGACACCTCATCGGGTCCCGCTTCCGGGGCCCTGCCCCTTGCCTTGCAAGGACGCTGATGCCTGGAGCCAACGCAATTCTTGATGGTTCCGGTCAAGGTCTTTGAAGGCAACCTTGCCCGCAGCACCTTGCCAGACGGCTTCGGCGGTCTGGCATTTTTTTTGACAAGCCCGCGTCTGGCGGACCACGGCTGCAGATGATTTCGGAGGCAGATATCCCTGCATACTGCCCGCTGCGCGGCAGAACACAGCATTTCTCTCCAAAATCATTCGTGAGCGCTGGAAATGATGTGTTCACGGAACGCCTTTGAAGGCGGTCTTTGCCTTGAAAGGCTTCCGGGCCGCTTCGTCATAAGGAATTGTTTGTCAAGGGCCTTTGACCGTCAAGCGGCGCGTTCCGCGTCGATTTCAAAAGCCACACCATGCAGAGGTCTATTCAAACCGATGTATAAGGCGGCCTTGGATCTCAGAATGCCAGTTCGGGAAACCGTTCGACATAGATACGTAGCCAGGGCGTGAAAGCCCCGGGAGCCGCCGCGATCTCGGCCCGCAGCTGATCCGGCCGCAGCCATCTAGTCACCGAGACCTCCTCCGGATCGGGATGGAGATCCAGTTCGTGCCGGTTCACCGATGCGGTGAACATAGTGACCTTTTCGTGCTCGTGCAGCCCCTCACCGACATCTGCCGAATATTCGACGACGCGTTTTTCCGTGAGAGGCACGGTAAATCCAAGCTCTTCCTTCAACCGGCGCTCGGCACAGGTCTTGAGATCCTCGTTCCAGTAGGGATGGCTGCAGCAGGTATTCGCCCAAAGCCCGCCGCAATGGTATTTTGACGCCGCCCGTTTCTGGATCAGGAGCGCATCGTCATCGAATACAAACACCGAGACCGCCAGGTGAAACAGCGCATCGCGATGGGCCTGCAGCTTCTCGACCGGAAACAGCGATCCGTCCGCAGCGATCGCCGGAATGATAATCGGTTGATGGGTCATTGGACCGGTGTTTCCCGGGTATGATTGTGTTGATCCCGCAAGGAGGCGGCGCGGTTTGCCGCTGCCGAAAGCGAAGAAAATGGTATGCGCTCGGCTCCCGGCCATGCGCCGACCATGTCCATCAGGTTGAACCGGGCAAAGCAGGATTCGGCAAACCAGTTCTCCGCATAGGCCTTGCGGGCGGCAACACCATGATTGGGCGTATCCAGTGAAAAGCGCTGCATCGCGTCCTCATCGGTCCAAATGCTGAAGGTGACCTGACGCACCCACGGAAGCTCCCCGGTTCCGATCATGAAACACTGAGCCGCATCCCGTTCCGCCTGATCGGAAATCGCCGAGACATGGCGCCAGAAGGAAAAGGCACATTCCGGCCGGATGGTCGCTCGGGTCAGCGCGACGACGGGCGTGTGCTGGACCCTTCGCCCGTCTGCAACAGGGACTTGATACCCGTCCCAGGAACCTCGTGCCGAAACCGGCTCCAGAAAGAAGGTCATGAACCGTCCGGCCTGTTCCAGATACCGCTGATGCACAGGCGCGTTTTCCAGCGCGTTCCTGGCCTCGTTGACGCCCGGCCAAACACCGAAAAAGGTAAACGTTCCGAAATCCGGCCTTGCGGAAAAGCCCGCTCCCGCTCCTGTTCCCATCAACTTGAAGAATTCAAGCCCCGGGATCCGCCGGAACTGGCGTTTGGCCACGGCCATTTGACCAAGGGCCCAAGCTTTGGCGCGCGTCGTTTCAAACCCGAAAAGCGTGAAGGAAACGACGCGGCTCATCGCGTCAGGCGACGGCCCGCGCCAGTGCGCATTGCGACCACAGATCGCACAGCGCGCCGGCAAGGTGCCGTATGTCATCGTCGGTGTGGAACGGGGTCGGCGTGATCCGCAGACGCTCGCTGCCAACCGGAACGGTCGGGTAGTTGATCGGCTGAACGTAGATGCCATAGGTGTCCAGCAGGATATCGGAGATCCATTTGCACTTCTTGGCATCCCCGACCATGACAGGAACGATATGGCTGGGGTTCCACATGTGGGGAATCCCGCGCTGGTCCAAAGCCTTGCGAACCTTGGCAACGGCCGCCTGATGCGCGTCGCGCTCGGCAGAACTTTCTTTCAAATGCCGGATCGATGTGGCTGCACCTGCGGCCAGTGCCGGCGGCAGGGCGGTCGTGAAGATAAAGCCGCTTGCGAAAGACCGTACAAAATCGACGATGGTTCTTGAGCCCGTAATGTAGCCGCCCATGACACCGAAAGCCTTGCCCAATGTGCCTTCGATAATGGTCACACGGTCCATCAGGCCCTCGCGTTCTGCCACACCGCCGCCGCGCGGACCGTAGATCCCGACGGCATGGACCTCATCAAGATAGGTGATCGCGTTGAACCGGTCGGCAACATCGCAGATCTCCTTGATCGGTGCGATATCGCCATCCATGGAATAAACGCTCTCGAAGGCCACCATCTTTGGCGCGTCCGGATCATCGGCCGCCATCAGCCTTGCGAGATCCTGCGGATCATTGTGCTTGAAAATCCGCTTTTCGCAGCGGGCGTGGCGAATGCCTTCAATCATCGAGGCGTGGTTCAAGGCGTCGGAATAGACGATCATGCCCGGCACTTGGGACGCCAGGGTCCCCAGAGCCGCCCAGTTCGACACATAGCCGGAGGTGAAAATCAGCGCGGCTTCCTTGGCATGAAGATCCGCCAATTCGTTCTCAAGCAGGACGTGATAGTGGTTGGTGCCGGAAATGTTGCGGGTGCCGCCTGCCCCTGCACCGCATTTGCCGATGACATCCTGCATGGCCGAAACCACTTTGTCGTGCTGGCCCATGCCGAGATAATCATTGGAACACCAAACGGTCACTTCCTCGGTGTCGCCATCCGGACGGTATCTTGTGGCGCGCGGAAACGCCCCTGCCTTGCGCTCCAGATCAGCAAATACGCGGTAATTGCCGTTGTCGTGGAGCTTTTCCAGGCGCCCCTCAAGATATGCGTTCAGATCCATCTGACGGTTCCTTTCGCCTACGCCCCGGCCGTTTTCGGACAGGAGTCTTCTGGTTTTTCCGGCGGTTTCGCCGTTCTTATATCGTTGTCCGGCCTTGCGGGACAAAGCCGGGCGGCCCAATGCCACAATACGCTGTCACGCACCGGCAGGACCAAAAACAAGTGCTCGATCAGTGCCAACCCGGCAAATGCCGACAAAAGGCTCCACATCACGCGGACATCGTCGGACAATGCCAAAAAAGCGGCCCCAGCCAAAGTCAGTAGTATAACGGTGCAAGCCGTTAAGGAAATCCAGAAAACCCGGCTGAGACGATCGGTCCGAAAATACGTTTCCAGATAAGAAAGTCGATGCGGCAAAAGATCATTCACTGCATGCGGGGCGCCCAGAAATATGTTGACCTTCGTACTCAGGCGCATGCCCCATAACAAAAGAAATGTCCAAAGTCCCGTTTTATTGGCCGCATCCGCCAACAAAAACACCAGAAGCAGCGCGGTTGCAGCCAGTGCATATTCATGATCGCGCACCGCCCTGAAGGCAGCCCGGAACCGGCTTCGCTCCCTGGGCACGTGATCCAGCCCCACCCGGCGCGGACCGGTAATGACGCCAAGAAGAAATGCCGTTTCATGCCAGGCCCAGACGGCAAGTGCGGCGAAAAAGGCAAGATATGTGCCTTGAACCGTCTGCTGGTCCGCCGTTCCCATGAGAACCGCGACACCGCCCAGCGCCAGAACCGACACGATCGCCATGGACATGCCCGCCCGGTGCCCGCCCTGCCGGGCCAAAATCAAAACTGCCCCGGTGGCAAACCACCAGACCAGAATTGCAACGCCAACGGCAATCAAACCAGACATGGGCTCAAGGCTCCTGATTTCAACCGGTCACCAGACCGGATGCAGACGGCTGGTCGCGGGAATTTGGTTCGGCTTGCCCGGCAGCATGTAAAGCCGCAGGAAACAGGCCCCCGCGCGCAGCATATGCGCCCTCTTGGCAACCCAGCCGCCAATGCCGCCGCGCGCGTCTGCCCGGCCAATCGCCTGATTGATCCGCTCCAGCTTCCTGAAGCCGACAATCAGTTTCGGATTATCGAGATCAAGCTCAACCGGAAACACCTGACGGGAAATCTCTGAGGTCAGGCGGAAAACACGCATGTCATAGTCGTCGATCTCAATGCCCAGCGCCTTGTGAAAGGCGGGTCTTGCATGATCGCGCACATACATGGTCGCAAACACCGCCAGCAGGAAAAACTTGATCCAGTAGGTGTTCCATCCGCTGATCAGCTTGGTGTCCGAGCGCATGATGAGTGAAAACGCCTCGCCATGGCGGAACTCGTCATTGCACCACTCGCGGAACCACTTGAAAATCGGATGAAACCGGTTTTCGGGATGTTTTTCGAGATGCCGGTAAATGGTGATGTAGCGGGCGTATCCGATCTTCTCCGACAAATAAGTGGCATAATAGATGAATTTCGGCCTGAAGAAGGTGTATTTCTTGGCCTTGGCGAGAAAACCCATATTGACGCCGATGCCGAAATCCTTGAGCGCATCATTGATGAAGCCGGCATGACGCGACTCGTCCCGGCTCATGAAGCCGAACAGCTCGCAGATTTCCCTGTTTTTGCCCCGGCGCTTCATTTCCTTGTAAAGGACGCAGCCCGAGAACTCCGCCGTCAGCGAGGAGACCAGAAAGTCGACAAGCTCCGCGCGCAGATCATCCGGCAAGCCGTCGATATCGATGTCCTCCCAATCGGCATTGCGCTTGAAATGCCCCTTGTTGGGATCGGCCCGCATCTCGGCGATCAGCGCGTCCCACTCCTCGCGCACGCCGGAGACATCGATCCGGTCCATTTCGTCGAAATCGGTGGTGTAGAACCGCGGATTGAGCATGGTGGATTCAAGTGCGGCGCGGGTCGTGTCATTGACCGGCCGGGCGTCCTTTTCGATCGACGCCGTATCGAGTGCCTTGTTCATGCCCTTGCCCTTTCCGAAAACGAGAATTCGCACAGTTCCATGAATTCAAGATCGCCGGTGGCCCGGGTCCAGGCGCGCTCGACACCGGATGCCCGCGTGATCACGGCAGTCCGGCGGAACGATCCCGTCTCGCCGTAGGGCAGCTCGACCGGCGCGCCCTCCACAATGACTTCGTCGCCCGGATGCACAACGACGCCACCGTCAAAACGCAGATGCGCGCCGAGTGCCTCCCAGGTGTTGTTGATCTCGATCGTACAGGGAACGGTCTCCCTGCGACGGAACAATACCGACAGCATGCTCATGACCTGTCTCCTTCCCCCGGCCCCAGCAGCGCAGCAAAGGCGGCTGCGTTGTCCGGACCGAATGCATTCAAGTAAATCCGCTCGCCACTGATCGTGTCGGACAGGGAAATGATGCCGTTTTCCCAGCGGATCAGGCGATAGGGCGCATCAGCTGCCGCCTGCTCGACAAGCCGCAAACGGGCAAGCGCCCTTAAAGACCCGCGAACAAATCCGCCATCCTCGACAGCGAAGGTCCGGATCAGGTCGCCGGTGCGTGCATCATGAACGAGGACCGGTTCGGAGACCTTCCCCGTTATGACGATATCGCGGATAGCGGTCGGCTGGCCGAATGTGTCGCGCACCGTTCCGATATCGGTGAGGGTTCCGAAGACGGTCGCCAAGACCGCAAGCCCGATCAACCCGAAGGCTGCATAAAGCGGAATGACCGGAAAGCGGATCGGACGCCGTTTGCTTTTGGCGTCAAGACTGCCGAAGGATCGCCGATGCGCCATGAGATCTACTCCGCTGCCACTTGTGTTGCCGTATCGGCCGCCTCAACGCCGGATGCGGCCAGTACCGGCGACCGGCTTGAAGCCATCGCCAGCTGGCCTGCGAGAATACGGGCGGGTGCCGCCACATCCTTGAGGCAAATCAGCTGGGGCATGGTGTTCCCGGCGTGCCAGCCCCTGACATGCGGCCAGAACACGACGAAGGACAGCCGGTGACCGGGCTTCATCTGCAGGCTGATATCACCGCGCCCTTGATCATCCTTGCGCATGTCAACCGAAAGCATTCTCGCAAAGGGAAGGTTGAAGGTCGCGGACAGGGCCACGCCGATGCGCATGACGATGCGCTTGTTGGTGATCGTGTAAAGGGTTGTTTTCTGGACCCCCCAGGCAAACAGCTCGATCAGTCCGACGGCAATCCCGCTCATGGTCAGGATCGCACCACTGGAAAACGCGATGGCCCAGGGCGACACCCCGTCCAGGAACCCGCTTGCCATGTTCCAGAGAAGAAGCAGGACGAAATACCCGGCAATCCAGCGCGATTTCAAAACCCGCCTGGCCACGAGCCCGCCGTCCGGCGCCCCCTGCCAGAGGATATGCTCGCCCTCCGGCAACCGTGCGGGCAGACCCGGCACAGGCTCCAGATCATGTTCGGGAGTATCGGGATACATGCTCATGCCCAGGGCTCCTGACGTGCCGGGGTCGCATAAAGCAGTCCGGACCCGAAATAGGCCGTGATCTTGTCCTCTTCGAGCAAGGTCACCGAACTGTCGGACTTGGTGCCCGGAACAAGCGCGAACTGCTCGCCGGTGATGGCATGCACATAGAAAATCCGCTCGCCCTCCCGCGTCTTGCGCATGACCGTGAAATTCATCGGCAACAGCACCCGGCGCGAGGCCTCGCCGACCTCGGTTTCCACCTCCAGATAGCGCATCATCTGCTCGGACCGGTCGACCCAGGCGTCGACAACCTTGCCGACCACAATCAGGTCGCACCCGACAACCCGAATGCCCTTCGGATCAATGTCGCCCTCGGCAATCGACCAGTCCTTGTCGATCCGCATGGGCACAATCTTGGCCGCGCCTTCATGGGTCAGATCGACGGTGTCGGAGCGTTCGGCCCAGGACCCCGGCCCGATGGAGGACAGCATCGGATTGTCGGCGGTCGGAACATAGGGCGCGCCTTCAAACGGTGCGATCTTTTCGCCGGGAACAGGCCGGTCTTCATTGTCCCGTTTGCCGTCCGGGAAACTGGCTTCGCCATGGCCGTGCGGTAAGAGAAATGTTTTTGCCGGCGGCACAAACAGCCAGGGATCCTTGTTGTAGGCCCCGCTGCCATCGGATTCGAGCGGATAGCCTTCCCGCCGGTCTTCCAGACGGATGTAGAAGATCAGGATCGCAAAGAACACCCAGAAGACGTAGAGCGTCACCTGAGCGACATCAATGTGCTGGGTTATGGCTCCGATTTCCATGACACTTCTCCCAAGAGTGACCCGGCCTTATCCGGGCAGGTCCGCCAGACCGAATTGAACGGAACCGGTCCGGGCCGCCGGGCGGTGCCGGCTGACCAGCGGTCCGATCGCAACCAGACTTCCGAACAAGAGCGCGATTTCAATGTGATAGACGACGCCGTAGCCTGCGGCCGGAGCGTGGAGCGCAGCCTCCACACCGCCCGCGGGCACGAGCGCATTGACGGCATCGCGGACAAGACCACCGGCCGCCAGCGCCAGCCCGATGGCCGTCGCCTGCACCGCCCCCCAGGCCCCGATGGCAAATCCGTTGTCCGACCTGTCCGCCAGCGCCATCGCCGCAAGCAAGGTACAAACCGCGAACAAACCACCGCCTGCGCCAATCAAGAGCGTGCCTGCCCGGAACAGGTTTGCCGCCTGAAGAGGTTCGGAGAACACGATTGCGGAAAAGCCGCAAACCCCGATCAGAAGCCCGAGCCCGGCAAGCCGGTACATGTTCCAGCCCCGGGCGAGCGCGCGCGCCGCATAGGCAAAGCCGAGCAAGGTCCCGAAGGTCCAGATCGCCGTCAACAGCGTCGTCTGGCTGACAGATAACTTCAACACCTCGCCGCCATAGGGCTCCAGCAACACGTCCTGCATGGCAAAACCGGCCGAGCCCAGCGCCACCGCAACGAGCAGGCGCAAGGTGCCCTTGTCCTGACGGTAGACCCGGAACGCCTCGAGGAAGGACGGGGTTTGGCGGTCAGGCCGGGTGAACTGCGGATTGCGCGGTTCCTGTTTCCAAAGGCAGACAATGTTGATGTAAACCGTTGCAACGGCTGCTCCCTGCACCACCTGGATCAGGGTTTTCGGCGAGAAATCAGACAGCAGCCAGGCGAAAACCAGCGACGCGCCAAGCATGCCGACCAGCAGCATGACATACATCAGCGCCACAACGCGCGGACGGGTCTCTTCGGCGGCAAGATCCGTGGCAAGGGCCAGTCCGGCGGTTTGCGCCATATGCATGCCGAGCCCGGTCAGCAGGAACGCAAGACACGCCCCGGCGGGGCCTGCCCATTCCGGCCCGGTTGTCTGCGACTGCAAAAGAAGCAGGGCAAACGGCATGATCGCCAGACCACCGAACTGCAACAGCGTGCCCATCCAGATGTAAGGCACCCGGCGCCAGCCGAGCAGCGACCGGTAGGTGTCCGACTTGTGACCGATCAGTGCCCGGAACGGCGCGACCAGCAGTGGAATGGCAACAACCAGTGCGACCAGACTGGTCGGCACTCCGAGCTCGACAATCATCACCCTGTTCAAGGTCCCGGTCAGCAACACGGCCGCCATCCCGATCGACCACTGGAACATCGAAAGCCGCATCAAGCGGCCAAGCGGCAGATCCGGCGTCGCCGCATCCGCAAAGGGCAGCGCACGCGGGCCCAGCGTCTGCCAAAAGGCGACCATCCGGCCATTCATGCTGCGCAGCGGGTTCATCGGCGGACGAGCTCCTGCAGTTCGGAAATGTAAAACCCCCGTGCAACCCGATAGGGCGCGCGGGTTTTCCAGCCGTCCAGATCAGGCCGCGCAACAAGCTCGCGCAGTAAATTCTCGGTCCGCACCGGTTCGATCGAGGGGGAGCGGTCGGATTTCGGGAACAGCTGTCCGATGAAATGCATCGCGGCGAGCAAATGCGTGCGCGGTGCCAGTGTGAACACCATCTTGCGCCGGGTGCGCGATGCCAGGGAGGCGATGGCGTTTGCGACATCCGCGCGCGGATAGTGGATCAGCGAATCCATGGCGACAACCGCGTCAAAGTTCCCGCCCCCGGGCGCAAGCATGTCACCAGCCATCAGCGTCAGCGTCCCGCCCCCGGTGACCGGCGGCAAGCCTTCGCGGGCATGGTCGATCATTTGTGCCGACAGATCCACGCCCAGCACATCCGCGCCGCGATTTGCCAGCTCCAGCGCCAACCCGCCGCCGCCGCAACCGGCATCCAGAATGCGCCAGCCGTCAAGGTCATCGGGAAACCGTGACAGGATAGCCGCCCGCATGTCCGCCCGGCCTGCCCGCACCGTCGCGCGGATGCCGCTCACCTTCTCGGTGCTGGTGAGCCGTTTCCAGGCCTCGAGCGCGGTGCGGTCGAAATATGTTTCGATCTCGCTGCGGCGTTTCAGATAGCGGGCCGTTTCCATGGGTCCCCCTCACTCGAAACCGAGGAAATCAAAGATTTCCCGGTCTTTCATCGGTTGCGCCTGCAAGGCTCTAGTGCCGTTCCAAAGCTGTTCGGCAAGCTGGAGATATTCGGCCTGGATCGCCTGAAGCTCCGGCGTGTCGCCCATCTCGAACAGGGTGCTTTTCTTCAGACGGCTCAGGCGGACCGCATCCGCGTCGGGAATATGGGCCAGGCGTTTCAGGCCAATCGCCTCGTTGAAACGGTCGATCTGGTCGGTGTTGCGCGAGCGGTTGGCGATCACGCCCCCAAGCCGGACGTCATAGTTTTTCGACTTGGCGCGGATCGCCGCAACAATCCGGTTCATGGCAAAGATCGAATCGAAATCATTCGCGGCCACGACAAGTGCGCGTTCGGCATGCTGAAGCGGAGAGGCAAAGCCGCCGCACACCACATCGCCCAGAACATCAAAGATCACCACATCGGTGTCTTCCAGAAGGTGGTGCTCTTTCAAAAGCTTGACCGTCTGGCCGACCACATAGCCGCCGCAACCGGTGCCAGCCGGCGGGCCGCCTGCCTCGATGCACTGCACCCCGTTATAGCCCTCGACCATGAAGTCTTCCGGCTGCAGTTCCTCGGAGTGAAAATCCACCTGTTCCAGAACGTCGATCACGGTCGGGATCAGCGACTTGGTGAGCGTAAAAGTGGAATCATGCTTCGGGTCGCAGCCGATCTGGAGTACCCGCTTGCCAAGCTTGGAAAAGGCGACGGAAAGGTTCGACGAGGTGGTCGACTTGCCGATGCCGCCCTTGCCATAAATCGCAAACACCTTGGCCTTGGTGTCTTCCAGCGCCGCATTCAGATGGACCTGAACGCTGCCCTCGCCGTCGCCCGATCCGGACGCCTTGCGGAGCTTCGCGGCCCTGGCGTTGTCTGCTGCGGTTTTCGGATGGGTATAAAGGTTCATGCGGCGGCCTCCACGCCAATGCCTTCGACCCGGTCTTCAAGTTCATCCCCGGCCGCGCGCAGCGCGTCCCAGGTGTCCTCGTCGGGTGTCCAGTAGTTGCGGTCACCGGCCTCGATCAGCCGGTTGACGAGTTTGGCGCTCGCCTTCGGATTGAGCTCGGACAGGCGCTTGCGCATGTCTTCGTCGAGCATGAAAGTCTCGGTCAGGGTCCGGTAAACCCAGGGGTCCACCTGACCTGTTGTTGCCGACCAGCCGAGCGTGTTGGTGACATGGCTTTCGATCTGCCGGACGCCTTCATAACCGTGGTCGAGCATGGCCTCGTACCATTTCGGATTGAGCATCCGGGTCCTTGTTTCGAGCGCAACCTGTTCGCTAAGCGTGCGGACCTTTGCCTGGCCGCAGGTCTGATCACCGACATAAACGGCAACCCGCTTGCCGCCCGCCTTGCGGATTGCGCTCGAGAGCCCCCCCAGCATATCGAAGTAGTGATCAATCGACGTCACCCCGAGTTCGACGGAATCAAGGTTCTGGTAGGCCATGTCGGTGTCCTTGAGCACCGCCTCCAGAAGATCAGCGCGTGCTACCGGCTTGCCGTCGACCCCGTAGGCGAAGCTCTTGCGTTTGGAATAGGTCTCGGCGAGTTCGTCGTCTTCCGCCCAGGCGCCGCTCTCGATCAGCATGTTGACATTCGAGCCATAGGCACCGGACGCATTGGAAAAGACCCGGAGCGCTGCGTCTTGCAGCGAGCAACCGTGTTGGCTGGCATAGGCAAGGGCGTGTGCGCGAACCGGGTTCATCTCTTCAGGCTCATCGGCGCTGGCGGCCTTGAAACAGGCCTCGGCCAGAAGTCGGGTTTGCATCGGCAGGAGGTCGCGGAAGATGCCCGACAGGGTGATCACCAGATCGATGCGCGGCCGCCCGAGGTCCTGCAGCGGGATCAGGTCCGCACCTGAAAGACGCCCGAAACTGTCGAAACGGGGCGCCGCCCCGATCAGCCACAGCGCCTGCCCGATCGGTCCGCCCTCGGACTTGAGATTGTCGGTGCCCCACAAAACCATCGCCATCCGCCGTGGCGGCGCGCCGTGGTCCTTGACATGGCGGTCGATCAAAAGTTCCGCCTGCCGCCTGCCATCGGCAACCGCAAACGCGCTCGGCAGCCGGAACGGATCGAAGCCGTGGAGATTGCGGCCCGTCGGCACGATTGCAGACGAACGGACAATATCCCCGCCACTCACCGGCGGAATGTACTGGCCGTCCAGCGCGTTCAGGAGAGCCGGCAATTCGGGGTCGCTCCGGAGGTCACGGTTGAGCCGGATCAGTTCCTGACCGGCTTCGCCCGGACTTGGCGTCATTTCCTCCCGGCCGGCGGCGATGTGCTCCACCTCCGGTTCGCGAAGACTGTTTTCTCCAAAGGCTTCATTGACGGCCTTCAGAAGGTCCAGCCGCTCCTGATCTGTTGGAGGCTGACCGGCAACATGAAGACCATGCGGGATCAGCGCCGCTTCAAACTCCGCAAGATCGGCGGCAAGCTTCTCGATCCCGCTCTCCGCGTCATCACTCCACACCACCTCTTCAGGCACCAGATCCAGCTGCACGGCCTGCAGGTGCAAGGCTTCGGCAAGACGTGTTTTTTCCGCGCCGCTGTCCGGTGGCAGGCTGCGCCAGCGGTCAAGTGCCGATTTGAGGTCCAGCAACCCCTTGTAAAGACCGGCATGGCCGACCGGCGGGGTCAGGTAGCTCACAAGGGTCGCGGCAGAACGGCGCCGCGCGATAATGCCTTCAGACGGATTGTTTGCCGCATAAAGATAAATGTTCGGCAGGGCGCCGATCAGCCGGTCGGGCCAGCAGTTCTCCGAAAGACCGGTCTGTTTGCCCGGCATGAATTCAAGGGCCCCGTGGGTGCCGAAATGCAGCACCGCGTCGGCGGCAAAGCCGGTTTTCAGGTAGCGGTAGAAGGCGGAAAACGCGTGGGTCGGCGTAAAGCCGCGCTCAAACAGCAGCCGCATCGGATCGCCTTCATAGCCAAAGGCCGGCTGGATCCCGACAAAGACATTCCCGAACCGGCGGCCGAGAACCAGAATGTTGCGGCCATCAGTCTGGACCCGGCCCGGCGCCGGACCCCACTGCGCCTCGATTTCCGCGAGCCAGCGTTCATCGCGCACATGCTCATCGGCCGGGATCCGCGCGGCCACATTGGCGGGCATGCCGTATTTGGACGCATTGCCTTCCAGAACCGCTTGCCGCAAGGCCTCGGCATCGCCGGGCACCTCGACCGTGTACCCGTCGGCTTTAAGAGCTTTCAAGGTGTTGAACAGCGACGCAAAGACATCCAGATGGGCGGCGGTTCCGGTCGCGCCGCCATTGGGCGGAAAATTGTAAAGGACCGCCGCGATTTTCCGGTCGGCCTTGGGCGTGCGGCGCAGCTGCACCAGTTTTGCGACCCTGTCGGCCAGCATGTTGGCGCGCTCGGGATGCGCAACCATGTCCTGCCCCGGATTGCGCTCAGAGCTGGCAGAGCGTCCGCCAAACAGGATCGGGTTGGTGCCGCCGTCAATCTCGGGCAGCGCCATCATGATCGTGGTCTCGACCGGCGTCAGTCCCTGCTCTCCCGCCTCCCATTGTTCCAGGGTCTGGAATTCGGTGGCAAAGGCGGACAGGTAAGGCACGTTCAGACGGCGCAAGGTCTCTTCGGCAGCCGCTGCATCATTATATGCAGGTCCGCCCACGAGCGAGAACCCGGTGAGCGACACGACGCAATCGACTGTGCTGCGGCCATCTTTCAAGAAGTAGGCGTCAACGGCCGGACGGGCATCCAGCCCGCTGGCAAAAACCGGCACGACGTTGAGGCCGCGCGCCTCCAGAGCCCCGATCACCCCATCAAAATGAGCCGCATTTCCGGACAGGATGTAGGACCGCATGACCAGAACACCGACCGACCCGGCATCGGGCTTGACCGGCACGTCCCTTCGGAATTCGATCAGGCTGTCGGTAACTCCGCCCGGAAGTGCGGGATGGTAGAGCCCCGTGTCGGGATAGTGAACCGGGTCCGCAGCCCGCACCCGTTTGCGCAAGATCTTGCGGGGCCCGTCCGCATAGCGTCCGATGAGGTAACGGATCAGGTTTGCGAGGTTGTCATCGGACCCTGCCAAAAGGTATTGCAAGACCAGAAAATAGGCCCGCACATCCTGTGCCTTGCCCGGAATGTATTTGAGGATTTTCGGCAGGCGGCGGAGCATTTTCATCTGCCCCTTTCCGGCCGAACCGGGCTTCGAAGAGCCCTTGCCCCGCAACCGCTTCAGAAACCCGAGCGCACCGCCTGACGGGTGCGACATCGAAAACTCGCCAAGCCTTGTCAGCTTCACCACTTCGGCGGCCGCCAGACAGCCGACCATGCAATCGCAATTTTCCTGCCGTGCCTGCAGCCATGGCAGCACCTTGCGGATGTGGTCTTCGAGAAACAGCATGTTGGCGATGATGATGTCGCCCGTCTCGATGTCATGCCTGCACGAGAGCGCGGCGTCCGCCTCGCCGGTCCAGCCGGCCAGCGCATGCAAGCGGATCTCCAGTCCCGGAATTTCGCGCGCCAAGGTGACCGCCACCCGGTCCATCGCGCTCGCCATGTGATTGTCGAGCGTGAGGATGACGACCTTGACCGGGACCGCGCCCGGTGCGCTGTTGGCGGGCTCACCGCCCGAAATGGGCCTTGGCATCGTAGAGCGTCTCGATTGTGATTGGGTTCACACCGCGTTCGGCGGCAAAACTCTCCGTGTTGCGGCGTGCCTTGCCGCGAACGAAGAACGGGATTTTCCTGAGTTCCTTTTCAGCGCTTTCGGTCCAGTTGATGATATTGGCGAACTTGTCCGTCCCGGCCGGGACCTGATCCGGCTGCTCATGCGGAACCGGTTGGGGCTCATCGGGAGCCACAGCCGCCAGATGGGAGGCGGATGCAGTGTCATTGAATTCGAAATCATCGCGGAACATCTGCAGGAGATGCTCTTCGAGCCCCATCATCAGCGGATGGACCCAGCTGTCGAAAATGACATTCGCGCCCTCCGGTCCCATTTGGGGCGAATAGCGGGCGGGAAAGTCCTGCACATGGACAGGGCTGGATATCACCGCACAGGGCACGCGCAGCCGCTTGGCGATATGCCGCTCCATCTGCGTGCCCAGCACCAGCTCGGGTTGGGCCGCGATGATTGCATCTTCCACGTCAAGATGGTTGTCGGTGACGAGTGCCGTGACGCCATAGCGTTCCGCCGCGGCGCGCACATCCCGCGCCAGTTCCCGGGTGTAGGTTCCAAGACCGCAGACCTTGAAGCCCAGTTCCTCATGGCAGATCCGCGCAGCCGCCACTGCGTGGGTCGCATCGCCGAAGATGAAGACCCGCTTTCCGGTCAGATAGTTGGAATCGATCGACCGCGCATACCAGGACAACCGTTCCGCCACGCGCCCGGCCCCATCGGAGATCCCGGCGCATTTGGCAACAGCCTTGATGAAATCCAAGGTTGCCCCGACCCCGATGGGCGGCAGGGTGACGCTCTCCTGAGCAAATGTCTTCTTGAGCCAGCGCGCCGCCGGGGCTGCGATCTCCGGATAGAGCACCACGTTGAAATCCGCCTCCGGCAACCGGGCGAGATCCTCCGGGCTTGCCCCAAGCGGAGCGACGGCGTTGATCGCGATCCCGAGTTCCTCCAGCAATTTCCGGACTTCCCCGATGTCGTCGCGGTTGCGGAAACCGAGCGATGCCGGACCAAGAATATTGCAAACCGGCTGGTGTTTTTCAGAGCGCACCGGTGCCGCGCCGATCCTTGAAGACGCGCAGGCCCGAACCAGCCGGTAGAAGGTTTCGGCTGCGCCCCAGTTTTCCTTTTTCTGGTAACTGGGCAGTTCCAGCGGCACCACCGGCATCGTCAGATCAAGGGTTTTCGCCAGTCCGCCCGGATCGTCCTGAATGAGTTCGGCAGTACAAGACGCCCCCACGAGCATGACCGAGGGCTTGAACCGTTCTGCTGCCTCCCGGCAGGCGTCCTTGAAGATTTCGGCGGTGTCACCTGAGAGGTCACGCGCCTGAAAGGTCGTGTAGGTGACCGGCGGCCGGGTCTTGCGCCGTTCGATCATGGTGAACAACAGGTCCGCATAGGTGTCACCTTGCGGCGCATGCAGAACCAGATGCACATCGCGCATGGAAGCGGCAATCCGGATCGCGCCGACATGGGGCGGGCCCTCATATGTCCAGGTGGCAAGCTCCATCTCAGGCCTCCACCTTCAACAGCGCCCGTCGGCGCAAGGGACGGGCGAAGAGCTCGGCCAGATCGCCTGCCTGCTCGTAGCCCTGGATCGGGGTGAAGACGAATTCGATCGACCACTTGGTAGTGAAGCCTTCGACCTCGAAGGGATTGGCAAGGCCCATGCCGCAGACAATCAGGTCCGGGCGGGCGGCCCGCGCCCGGTCGATTTGCCGGTCGACATGCTGGCCCTCGGACAGGTGCACGGTCCCGGCCAGCGCGTCCAGTTCGCAGCTCATATGGTCGCGGTGGAGATAGGGCGTGCCGACCTCGATGATCTCCGCGCCCATTTCATTTTGCAGGAAACGGGCGAGGGCCGGTTCCATCTGGCTGTCGGGAAAGAAGAACACCCGTCGCCCGTCAAGGTCTTTGCGGCAATGAGCCAATGCCTGACGGGCCCGCTGGCGGCCCGGCTGTGTGATTGCCTCGAACCGCGCCTTGCCGACCGAAAAATGCGCCGCAATCGCAGACAGCCATTGGGTGGTTCCGTCTTCCCCAAACGGAAACGGCGCCGTGATCTGCCGCGCTCCGCGCCGGGTCAACGCCTTGGCGGTGTCATTGGCAAAGGGCTGGGCCAGAATGAAAGAGGTCCCGGGGCCGACCGGCGGCAAGGCCGAGCTCGACCGGGACGGCAAAAAGGAAATATTTGTCAGCCCGAAGCCTTGCAGGATCCGGGTAAACTGGTCCTCAACCACATCGGCGAGCGAGCCGACAACAATCAGGGAGGGGGCCGCGTCCGGCTGCTCTTCGGGGAGATCGTCCACGAGAGCGGTCAGGAAAGCATCCTCGCCTTGTGTGAAGGTCGTCTCGATCCCGCTGCCCGAATAGGCCATGACCCGGCAGTCCGGTGCATAATGACGGTTCAGCCGCAGGGCCGCCCGGTCAAGATCCAGCTTGATCACTTCCGAAGGACAGGACCCGACAAGCACCAGCATCCTGATGTCCGGGCGGCGTTCGATGAGCTGCGCGACGATCCGGTCAAGCTCTTCATTGACATCGGCAAGGCCCGCCAGATCCCGCTCCCCGATGATCGCCGTTGCAAAGCGCGGTTCGGCGAAGATCATCACACCGGCTGCCGACTGCATCAGATGGGCGCAAGTCCGCGACCCGACGATCAGGAAAAACGCATCCTGCATCTTGCGATGCAGCCAGATAATGGAAGTCAGCCCGCAAAACACCTCGTGCTGGCCACGCTCGCGCAAGACCGGACGTGATTTGGCGGCTGATCTGGAAAACGGCTGTTTGATGGTGTCGAGAACGGTTGTCATCGCGCCGCCTCCATCGCCGGAGCGGCTGCAAGCTGGCCGCCTTGCTTGCGGGCGAGCCGGAGCTTCCAGAGGAACTGCGCGGCATTGACGACATAGGCGGCATAGGCGGCCAGCGCGATCCAGAGTGTCAATTCAGGTTGACGCCCGAGCAGATAGGCCGCCAGATACCAGGTGTGCAGTGCCAGGACGAGCATGGAGAACACGTCTTCCCAGAAGAACGGCTTCGCGAAAAGGTAGACCCCGAAGACTTCCCGTTCCCAGATCGAGCCCGTCACCATGATCGTGTAAAGGAGAAAGGTTTTCACGATCACAGAGACTTGGGCCGCAAACATCCCCTCACCTGTGCGCATGCTCCAGACAATCAGACCGAGGCTGACCAGAAAGACCAGGAATTGCAGAGGTGCCAGGATGCCTTGAACCATTGTCCAAGAGGAGGCATCGCGGCGCCGCCGCTGGTCCGGGGTATAAAGTGTCTGGATTTGCACCTTGTGTTGCATGTGACTGGCGCCGTGCACGCCGCCTCCCTCGCCTTGACTGTCAAAGAGGATAGGCACAGCCGGATAAAAGTGTCAACTTTGATTGACGTCCATAAATATTTACAAAGGTATTGTCATCGGGCATTCTGACGCCAGGACAGTGACAGCATGAAATTTCGCCCTTTTGCCGCTCCGAAGATGGCGTCGATTTGAAAGGCCGAGCACTCTGCAAGCATATGTGCCCGTCGTCTGTCCCAACACGGGAGGGAGCGGCATGAACGACTATCAGGACTGTGGTTCTGAAATTGCGGAGAGCCTTCCCGAGATAGACGAACCTTTTTCCAATCATCTGAATCGGGATTTACGCGACTCGCTTCATGGAACGCTGGTCAACACGTTCACCCGGCCGGATTTCCAAAAGCGGCTGCTTGGTTGCCGGGTATTTTCAGGTCCTTCCGAAATCGCAAGCGGCGAGGCCGCCTTCACGCTGCTGTGTACCCGGGTCCTGAAAAGCCTGACGGACGGGCCGGAACTGGATATTGCCAGAGCCATTGTGGCGTTTTCCGACGATCCGCATTGTCAGCTGGCCGCCCTGCAAACCGTTACCCGCAGCCTTGGCGAAGCGTGGTGCAGTGATTCGACGAATTTTGCTTCCCTGACTGCAGCAGTCTCCCGGCTGCATCTGGCATTGAACGTGAATTCCTGTGCACTTCAGGCCCAATCGGTCGGCACGGACTGCCCTTCGATCCGGTTTGTTTTACCGAAGGGCGAGACGCATCGGTTTGCCACCGCCTTGGTTGAAGAACACTTCCGCATCAGGGGATGGCACACTCATGTCCAGTATTCATGCAACCGGCATGAACTTAAAAAGGTTTTGGCATTCGACAGGCCAAGCGTTATCTGTCTGTCTTGGTCCGATTCGCGGCTGAAGCCCTCGGTCAACGACTTGTTGGAATTCCTGAGCGAACATCGTCCAGAAAACACACTCTTTATTGCAGGCGGCCCCGCATCTGTCGCAAAAATGGGCTGGCTTTTTAAACGTGGTGTTGACAATGTATTCTCGGATACATACTTGGCACGGGAGTGTGCCGAGATGCATGTCGCTCTGATAACAAAGCAAATTGGCGGGCAAAAAATCTAGCGTCCTAAAAATTCAAGGAGTGGCTGGATGATGCCTGATGGTAAGATGGAAAAACAACCGTCAAAACCGACGCATTGTCTGTTCCGCCAGTCGGAAGAGATTTTCGGCAATTTGCCGGCACACGTCGCAATGACTCTCGCCGCCCATGGCGCGGACCTGACCCTTCTGGTTTCTCCGGAAGGGTACATTCTGGATGCTGCCTACGGCGATCCGGCCCTTGATGCCTACGCCCCTCAGTCCTGGGCCGGGAAACCGCTGAAAGAGGTTGTCACACAAGAATGCCTCGACAAGGTCGATGCCTTGTTTGACGAGTGCTTCAAGCACAATGCCAGCCGACCGCATCAGATCAATCATGCCAGGACCGGCGGACCGGACTTACCCGTTGAATACACGCTGGTGCGTATCGACGGGTTTCCAGCCCTTCTTGCGCTCGGAAAAGACCTGAGACGCTTTGCCGAAATCCAGCAGCAGCTGATGCGCGCGCAGTTCGAGCTGGAGCGCGAATACCGCCGGATCCGTGAAACCGAAGCCCGCTACCGGGTCATCTTTCACAAGATGGAATGGCCCGTGCTTGTTCTGGATGGGGATCAGCGCAAGGTTCTCGATGCCAACACGGCTGCGGCCTCGGCGCTTCAGACAAAGCCCGCGAAACTGACTGGCGAAACCCTGGCCGCACTTGTCGACCGCAATGACCGCGACACGGTTCTGGACGCGCTGGCGTCTGCCCGCGAGAAAGGCACCGGACGGAAGGTCCATGCGCATCTGAATGCCATTCCCGAGCCCTTTTCCCTTCACGTGGATCCCTTCCGCGAAAGTGGAAAGATCAATTATCTTCTGTCCCTGTCCCAAAGTGACAGCAGCCTTGCGGCGTCCGGCACATCCCATATTGCGGCCGAGTGGATCGACACCATCCCCGAAGCGGTTGTGATCCTTGACGACCGCGGCATCGTTCTTGCGGTCAACGACCGGTTCCTGGATCTCGTCCACATCCTGAACAAGACCCAACTGGCCGGGCGCAATGCAAACAACTGGATCGGCGCATCAAATGTCGACATGCAGGTCCTGCTCGCCCGCCTTCAGGAGGAAGGCGAGGTCAACAATTTCATGTCGGTGCTGCGCGATGCCCTGGGCGATTCCCGGCAAATCCGGATCAATGCGGTCCGTGATCTGAATGGCGGCGAAACAACCACTGTCCTGCTCCTGAGCGAACAGGTGGCCCGCGAAACCCAGCTGCGTGTCCATGCAACGGACCGCACGGCAGAAACCTCCGATTTTGCGGAACTGATCGGCCGGGTGCCCTTGAAGGAACTGATCCGCGAATCGGTGGATGTGATCGAAAAACTGTGTATCGAAGCCGCCCTCCGGCAAACAGAAAACAATCGGGCTTCAGCCGCCGATCTGCTCGGCCTGAGCCGGCAGAGCCTCTATATCAAACTGAAGCGTCACAGGCTGGAAGATTTCGACGGCACGGCGTAATTGTAAATCCAAATTTACACTGTCAGTTTTGATTGACACTCCTGCCTTGACCTCCTAGGCTCAAGGCATGGTTGAGCAATCCGTCAGCGCTTCAGAACGCGTTGTGCCGGCACCCGGCGCCGTGCTTGCGTTGCTGAAACCCATTACATGGTTCCCGCCCATGTGGGCCTATGCCTGCGGCGCGATTTCCGTTGGCGTGGCCAGTGGCCGCTGGCCGGATGTGGCCCTCGGGGTCCTGCTGGCCGGTCCGCTCCTGTGCGGCACCAGCCAGGCGATCAACGACTGGTTTGACCGCCACGTCGACGCCATCAACGAGCCGCACCGGGTGATCCCTTCCGGGCGCATGCCCGGCCGTTGGGGGCTCTGGATTTCACTGATCGGATCCGTTCTGTCCCTGGGCGTGGCGGCGGTTCTGGGGCCATGGGTGTTTCTGGCCGCCTGCCTCGGACTTACCTTTGCCTGGGGCTACAGCATGCCCCCCTTCCGGTTCAAGCAGAACGGCTGGATCGGCAATGGCGCTGTCGGATTTTCCTATGAAACGCTGCCCTGGATCACGGCGGCCTGCGCAAGCCTCGGCGCACTTGCCCCGCCGCACGTGCTCGCCGTCGCGTTTTTCTATGGCCTTGGAGCCCACGGCATCATGACCATCAATGATTTCAAGGCAATCGAAGGCGACAGGCAAATGGGTGTCGCCTCACTGCCGGTCCAGCTCGGGACGAGGCGGGCAGCTCTTGTCACCGGGATGGTCATGATCGGCGCGCAGATCGGTGTCATCATCTGCCTCGCCGTCTGGGGGCTGATTTTGGCCGCTGTGAGCGTTGCGGCCTTAAGCCTTCTGCAGGCAATTGCCCTGCCCCGTTTTCTGAATGATCCGGCCGGCAAGGCCGTCTGGTACTCCGGGCTCGGTGTCGGTCTCTATGTCACCGGCATGATGGTGGCGGCCTTCGCACTCAGGGGGCTCTGGTGACCTGTATCTTCCAAATCACAGCGTCCGCGGGATCAAGATAGCCAAGGCAGGCAACGGGAGCAGTCCGCAACACAAACCCGGGAGGAGAGAACGCCATGCAACGCATAATCCCCGGTCAAACCGCCCAGGGTCTCTCCTGGTTGGCGATCATGCGTCTCGGTTTGGTGCAGGCGGCGCTTGGATCAATCATTGTGCTGACCACCTCCACCCTGAACCGGGTGATGATGGTGGAACTTTCTCTTGCGGCGAGCATTCCGGGCCTGCTTGTCGGCCTGCATTACGGCGTTCAGATCTCGCGTCCGGTCTGGGGACACAAGTCCGACACGGGCGGCAGACGGACACTCTGGATCATCGGTGGCATGACCGTGCTTGCACTTGCCGGTACAGGAGCCGCCGCATCCACTCTTCTGTTCGAAACCCGTTTTGCCCTGGGGCTGGCTGCGGCCGTGGCAGCGTTTGTGTTTATCGGTTTCGGCGTCGGTGCGGCCGGAACATCCTTGCTGGCATTGCTTGCCAGCAAGACCGCACCGGCCCGCCGCGCGGCGGCCGCCACAATTGTCTGGATGATGATGATTGCAGGGATTGTCGTGACCGCGATCGTCTCGGGATTGCTGATGGATCCCTTCAGTTTTACAAGGCTCATCGCCATCACAGCGGCGACCGGGGTACTGTCAGTTCTTTTAACGACAATTGCCGTCTGGCGCATCGAGAAAGCCCAAGACACCCAAGCAAAGCCTGCCCCCCAGCCGCAACGGTTCTTGATCAGCCTGAAGGCGGTCTGGAAAGATGGCGAGGCCCGCCTGTTTACGGTATTCGTGTTCGTCTCGATGCTGGCCTACAGCACCCAGGATCTCATTCTGGAACCGTTTGGCGGCTTCTTGTTCGGGTTGTCTCCCGGTGAAACCACCACGATGTCCGGCACACAGCATGGAGGCGTTTTGCTCGGCATGGCGCTTGTGGGCATTCTCGGCAGTCTTTTGGCCCACCGGAAGAGCCAGATCCTCAAGCACTTCACGTTTCTCGGCTGCATCGGGTCTGCCCTTGCGCTGGCAGCCCTTTCAACTGCGGCGATCTTCGCCCCGGACTGGCCACTGGCTGCAAACATTTTCCTTCTTGGTCTGGCCAATGGCGTCTTTGCGGTTGCCGCGATCGGCACGATGATGACCCTTGCCGGTGACAATGGCGGCAAACAGGCGGGGATCCGGATGGGGGTCTGGGGCGCGGCCCAGGCCCTGTCTTTCGGCATCGGCGGATTGATGGGAACCGTTCTTCTGGACGCAGCCCGGTTCATGACCGGTGACACCGCAAAGGCCTTTTTCGCCGTCTTCAGTTTTGAAGCCACGCTTTTCGTGGCCTCGGCACTGATTGCGATCCGGCTCAGGACCGCTTCCCAGGCGCAAGGCCAGTCCAGCGCCTTCATCCCGCATCCCGTTCCAGACGCGGCGGAGTAGATCCATGCACCAGACCGATTACGATGTGATTGTCATAGGCGGTGGCCCGGCAGGTGCCACGGCAGCGGAGAAGCTCGCAAAAGCAGGTGCCCGCACCCTGCTTGTCGATCGCGAAGGCCGCATCAAGCCTTGCGGCGGTGCCATTCCGTCGATTGCCATGCGCGACTTCGACATCGCCCCGGCCCAGATCAAGGCACGCGTGAAACGGGCCCGCATGACCGGCCCCTCCGGACATCAGGTCGGCATGGAAATCGGTGATATCGGCTATGTCGGCATGGTCGACCGGGAGGAATTCGACCCCTATTTGCGCCGCCGCGCGCAAGACGCGGGTGCAGCGTTCCGCAAGGCGGTGTTCAAGTCCCTTGAACACCGGCCCGACCGCACGATTTCCGCCGCCCTCCAGCTGGCATCATCAGGCGCAACCGAAACGGTCTCCACCCGTCTGGTGATCGGGGCCGACGGCGCGAACTCGCAGGTCCGAAAGGCTGTGTTCGGGCCGAACAAAAAGCCGCCTTACGTGTTCGCCTATCACGAGATCGTCGAATCGCCGGAAGAGATCGACCCGGACTTTTTCGAACCCGCACGTTGTGAGGTGATCTATGACGGGACCGTGTCGCCGGATTTCTATGGCTGGGTGTTTCCGCATGGGGCCCAAACCAGCATCGGCACCGGCTCGGCCGTCAAGGGCCATAGTCTGAAAGAGGCCACAAGGGTTTTGCGCGGCCGGTTCCAGCTCGGTGACAGCCGGACCATCCGCTGCGAAGGGGCGCCGCTGCCGCTCAAGCCGATGCGCCGCTGGGACGACGGCAAGAACGTGGTGCTGATCGGCGACGCGGCGGGCGTTGTCGCCCCCTCCTCGGGCGAGGGCATCTACTATGCCATGCACACCGGCGATCTCGCCGCCCAGGAAGCGCTCGGCTTTCTGCAGACGGGCCGGGCCAGACATCTGTCAGCTGTGCGAAAACGGTTCATGAAGGGCCATGGCCGGGTGTTCTTCATTCTCGGGCTCTTGCAGTATTTCTGGTACGGCTCGGACAAACGGCGCGAGCAGTTCGTTGCCATGTGCCGGGATCCGGATATCCAGCGGCTGACCTGGGAATCCTATCTGAACAAGAAGCTGGTTCGAAAAGACCCCATGGCGCACTTAAGAGTGGCGCTCAAGGATGCCGGGCAGCTTCTCGGCCTCACAGCGCGGTAACGGCCATGTCCCTGCTGGTTGAAGCGGCTGTTTCGGGCCCCCTCGCCCTGATCGGATGCGTGGTCCTTATTGTGGAAGCCGCGGCGATTGCGTTGTTTCGACATCATATCCAACAGCCAATCCGGCTGCTTGCGACCATTGCGGCCGGGTTCGGGCTTTTGGCCGCCTTGTACAGCTATCAGACCGGGCTTCCGGGCTGGATGGTCACGATTTTTCTGGGAGGCGCTTTCCTCGCGCATATTCTGGACATGCGCCAGAGGCTTCTACCGGTCAACTCGGGCAAGCCGCCTCAATCGGCGACTTCTTCCGGGTTCAAACGCCAGACCGAAAGGTTCAAGAGCGCGGCCACCGATACCCACAAGGCATAAGGCACAAACAGCAGAGCTGCGGCCACTGAAATTTGCCATGCGGCGAAGATGTAGACAATGATCGCGAGAAGCATGGCGCAGGCATCGGCAAAGGCCACATCCATGCGCCGCAATCCGAAAAACAGCCAGGACCAGGCCGCGTTCAGGATCAGCTGCACACCCCAAAGGACCAGCGCCGCCCCCCAGCCCGCAGAGGACCAGACCAGCCAGCCCGACACCGCAATCATCACGTAAAGGATCGTCCAGACCACCGGAAAGGCCCAGTTCGGCGGCGTCCAGGACGGCCGTTTCAGGGACTGGTACCACGGCCCCGGCTTGAATACGGCACCGGACAACGCAGTGATGAATACAAGTGCCGCAAACACGAACCCGGCCATCCCGGCTCCTTTCAAGAAACTATCCCTTCCAAATATGCGCTTTGGCCCAAGCCCTTCAAGGCATATTTCTGCAAACCGCGCTTCGACCAGGCATCACCTGCGACAAGTCTTGTTCGTCCGGAAGGGTTTACCGGAGCCCGCCATCAAGATGCACCATCCCGTACCTTGCGTAATTCTGGCGGGCCAAACCGGACATTGATGCTCCTGGAACGCGGGCCTTTCGTCAGCACGTCAGGCAGCCTTACCCGATGCCAGCTGGCGCAGAATGGCGACGTAATTGTCGGTTCCTTGTGCGCCGGTCACCAAGTGCTGGCGGTCAAAGATCACGGCAGGCACGCCCTGGATCCCGTTTGACGTCCAAAATGCCTCTTCCTTGCGCACCTCGTCGGCAAACCGTCCGTCTTCCAGAACCGCGAGAGCTTCTGCACGGTCCAGTCCGAGGCTCCCGGCCGCATCGGCCAGAACCTGGAGGTCATTGAGGTTTTCCCGGCGGGCGAAAAAGGCCTCGAACAGAGCCATTTCCGCATGATGCTCCTTGCCCTGACGTCCGGCCCATCGGATCAGCTGATGCGCCCGGAAGGTGTTCACCATCCGCATGTCATCAGCATAGTTGAATGTGAAACCGACCTCTTCGCCAATGGCTGTCAGGCGATCCCGGGCCTTGCGCGACTCTTCCGGCGCCGTGCCGTATTTCGCCGCGAGATGTTCGCGCAGGTTTTCGCCCTCTTCCGCCATATGCGGGTTGAGCTCGAACGGATGCCACCGGATTGACGCGGACGTGGCCGTGATCCGGAGTGCTTTTTCCAGTTGGCGGAAGCCGATGATGCACCAGGGGCAAACGACATCGGACACAATATCGATTTGCAGAACCGGCCCCTCGTCAGGCGTTTGCATGTCACTCATGGAAATCTCCTGCCAGCTGGCTTAAAGGGTAGCGTCACTTTTCGGGGGCGGTGTCCAGCTCCGTTCTTCCCGGTCATCACGTTCGTCGCGTTCGGCCTTCATGATATCGAACAAGGTGTCCGAATGCGCCCGCATGGCATCAATGTAGGACTTGTCGACACCTCCGTCGTTGAAGTTCTCGCGCAAGTCGTCAAGCATCTCGAAGTCGTGCTTCTGGAACCGGCGGGTTTTCGTCAGCGCCCGGAACGGATGGACCCCGAGTTCCACCATGGCCCGTTTTCCAAGCGCCAGCGCACTTTCGAACACCTCGCGTTCTGCGACATGCGCGCCTGCATTTTCCAGCTCGTAGATGTGATGCCGGTCGCGGGCCCGGGCCAGAATCTTCACCCTTGGATAGGTCTTGGCGACATGTTCGACAATCATGGTCTGTTTTTCGCGGTCATCGACCGCGGCAATGAACAAGTCCGCGCTGTCCAGTCCCGCGCTGTGCAGAAGATCTGGCCGGGTGGCATCACCATAAAACGCCCGCATCCCGACCCGGCCGACATTTTCGACCGTTTGCGGATCATGGTCCAGAATGACGACTTCATAGCCGTTCGTGAGCAAGAGGCGCGAAATCACCTGACCGAAACGGCCCATGCCGGCAACCACAACCCGGCCCTTCTCGTCAATGGAGTCCGGTTCCCGGTCCGAACCGGAAAGCGCCCGTGGGGCAATCACCCGCTCGTATAGAATGAAAAGCGCCGGGGTCAGGATCATCGATATCGCAACCACCAGGGTCAGCGTCTTCACCAGTTCGGGATCAAGAACACTGGTCTGCGTTGCGATGCCGAACAACACGAATGCGAACTCCCCGGCCTGGGCCAGCCCGAGCGCGAACAGCCACCGGTTCGCGCCCCTGAGACCGAACAGGGCACCAAGAGCGAACAGCACCAGGAACTTGACCAGGATCAGGCCGACCGCCAGTGCGAAAATGGTTCCGGGCGCACCAAACAGGAGACCGAAGTCGATCCCCGCCCCAACGGTGAGAAAAAACAGGCCGAGAAGTAGACCCTTGAACGGCTCGATGTCGCTTTCCAGCTCGTGCCGGTATTCACTGTCGGACAGGACGACACCGGCAAGAAACGTCCCGAGTGCTGCCGACAGACCGACCATATCCATCAGCAAAGCCGTCCCGACCACCAGCAGCAAGGCAGCGGCAGTGAAAATCTCGCGCATCCGGGCTTCGGCGATGAAACGGAATATCGGCCGCATCAAATGGCGGCCAGCGGCGATGATCGCGATAATTACCGCAAAAACGACAATCGCCTGCATCCAGCCGGGCAAGGACGCAAGATAGTCATGGGCATGGTCAACCATACTTTCGCCATGCCCGGACCCCGCCCCGGCAGGATTTTCCCCGGCGCTGGCCGGTGCAAGCAGGGGAAGGACCGCAAGCATCGGAATGACCGCGATGTCCTGTGTCAGCAGCACGGAAAACGACCCCTGGCCGCCGCTTGTCTTCATCCAGCCCTTTTCATTGAGGGTTTGCAGGACAATTGCCGTCGACGACAAGGCGAGGATCATGCCGAGCGTGACCGATGTCTGCCAGGAATATCCAAAAAGGAGACCCGCCCCTGCAAAGACGGCTGTGGTGCCGATGACCTGCAGACCGCCCAGTCCGATCAGCTGCTGGCGCATGCGCCAAAGCACGGCAGGCTGAAGCTCGAGGCCGACGAGAAACAGCATCATCACAACGCCAAATTCGGCAAAATGCATCACGTCCTCGGTATCCTGCCCGACAATGCCGAGCACCGGACCGATCATGACGCCGGCGATCAGATAGCCAAGCACCGACCCAAGGCCAAGACGGTTTGCAATCGGAACCGCGATCACCGCAGCCGCAAGATAGACAAAGGCATCGACAAGAAGACCCATTACGCCACCTCTGCGGGAAGAATGAACTTCGAAAGATCTGCGCCAAGATAAGGCGCTTTTGCGGCCTTCCGGAGATCAAGACGGTCCGCAACGAGCGCTTTCAGAAGGTCGTCATAGGCATTCAGATGCACGTCCAGCCGGTTTTCTTCAAGCGCCCGTCCGGCACCAAAGACCGCGAACGGCGCAAGATACCGCATGCCGCACAAATCCGCCGTTTTCTCAAACGGGGCCAGCAGGCTGCGCAGGGCAGCGTGATTCATGCCGTGTTCGGTATAGGCATCGGACTTGGCCCCCATGGTCACGACATTCATGAAGCTCTTGCCTTCAAGCGCATGACCTTTCAGGCCATAGGCGAAGTTGTGCTCCAGAACCAGATCCTGCCATTCCTTCATGATGGCAGGCGCTGAGTACCAGTAAAGCGGATGCTGGAAGATGACGGCATCATTTTCGGCGAGACGTTTTTGTTCGGTGTCGACATCGATCGCAAAGTCCGGATAGTCCGCATAAAGGTCGACGGCGGTCACACCGCGCACCGACTTCGCAAGCTCGAACATCGGCACATTGATCTCCGACCGGTCAGGCCGCGGATGCGCAAACAAAACAAGGACTTTTGCCAAATCCAGCCTCCCAATCACCGCCGAACACAGTGTCCGGGCCACCGCAGGTGCGGCCCGGCTGCCATAAACCCACCAGAACGTTATAGCTGATTGAAAAGCTGCGGCAATTCGTCAGACGTGTTTCACACGGCTGCGGCATCGGGGTGGTTAGTGCCTACTGCTCGTTCTTCGCAAAAGGGTCGCTTAACAAAAAGGTCAGCACCCCGGGGACGCCCGCCTCTTCAGGAAAGATGACGGGCCTGTAGCCATTCCTGTCGCAGCGGAACAGATATGAATGTCAGGCTGCGGCGTGGCTGCTCTTCGCGCCAAATACAAAGTTCAAGTGCGCGTCGAACCGCTTGAAATCGCTTTCGACATCAGCATTCTTCATAACATCGTAGGCCGCAAAGGTCGGCAGCTTTTCCATCGCGAAAAAGCGGGCATTCATGTGCAGCGGGAACATCAGGTCATCAACGCTCGCGCCTTCAAACAGGAACTCTTTCGGATCGTCGAACGCTTCTTTTGGAGCATTATACGTCAGGGACAACATGTACTTGGTGCCCTTCAATTTTCCGCCTGCTCCGTAGTTTTCCTTCGGTGCCCCGGCCGACCGGCCGTCGCCTTCGCAAAGACGCCCGTCAATGCCAGCGGTCCAGACCAGATCCTGGTATTTCTTGAAACTCCAGGGAACGCCCATCCAGTTGACCGGAAACTGCATGATCACGATATCTGCCCAAAGATGGTTCCCGATTTCGGTTTCGATGTCATAGTCCTTGGCCGTTTCCGTGACCCGGACCGTATCGCCACGGTTTTCGAAAAAGACCTTCATCCGCGCAACAAGGGAGGCATTCAGCTTGCCTTCGGAAAAGGAATAGGGATGGTGTCCATTGAGGATGAATACGTTTGCCATTTGGTCTTCGCCTTCCAGTTTCGCCGTTTGCAGCTGCGTCCGGCTTGATTTCGAGACACAGATGGGCAATTAAGGAACCATCGTCAACCAGTATACTTTTTGTAACCACCCGGGAGGACACATGCCGGAAGGCGTAGAGACCGTTGGAAAGCGGCGTATTGCACTTGATCCTTGTAGTGAGCCCTGTCCGATTGAGCGGGGCATGCGGATACTGGGCGGCAAATGGACCGGGTCAATCCTTTGGCATCTCAAGGATGGTCCGATCCGATTTAACGATCTCGCCCGGATGGTCGACGGCGCCAGCAAAAAAATGATCACGGACAGGTTGCGGCATCTGGAAGACTGCGGCCTGGTGTCGCGCACGGTTCGCAACACCTCCCCGGTCTCGGTCGAATACGAAATCACAGAATTGGGACGGACTGCACTCGGTGTGCTGGATGAATTGCGCGAATGGGCTGAAAACCTGCCTTTAAGCGAACCAGCCTGACCGCAATCAGGCTGGTTCAAGAGTTCAACCAAAGCGATTTCGGACCGGTACGCGACCCGCGGCTACATCTGAGGAGTGTTACAATGGCAAATCTGTTGGTCAAACCAAAGGGCAAAAGCGGCAAGGTGCATGACATCACGCCGGAAAGTGCCGGTTGGGGGTATGTCGGGTTCGGTCTTTATCATCTGAAGGCCGGCGAAACCGCCTCTGAAGAAACCGGTGACCGCGAAGTCATTCTGGTGCTCGTGGAAGGCAAGGCGGAAATCGGTGCGGCGGAACAGAATTTCGGCGAGCTGGGCGAGCGCATGAGCGTATTCGAGCGCAAGAAACCGCATTGTGTCTATGTACCCAATGGCACCAGCTGGTGCGCAGCCGCGACAACCGATTGCGTGCTGGCAGTCTGTTCCGCACCGGGCAAGGGCAATCACAAGGCTCAGGTGATCGCGAATATCGGGTTCGAGGAACGCGGCACCGGCGCCAACACCCGCTTTATCCATCCGATTGCGATGGAAGACCGCGATATTGCCGACAGCCTTTTGGTCACCGAAGTCTACACCCCGCAGGGCAACTGGTCCTCCTACCCGCCGCACCGGCATGACGAGGACAACTATCCCGAGATGACCTATCTTGAAGAAACCTATTATCACCGGCTTGATCCCGCGCAAGGGTTCGGCTTTCAGCGGGTTTTCACCGAAGACGGCGAACTGGATGAAACCATGGCGGTCTCGGATGGCGATGTCGTGCTGGTTCCCAAGGGGCACCACCCGTGTGGAGCGCCCTACGGCTACGACATGTACTACCTCAATGTCATGGCCGGCCCTTTACGCAAATGGCGTTTCAAGAACCATCCGGATCACGACTGGATTTTTCAGCGGGACTCCCGCTGACCCGGCTGGCGTGAACAGGGGCTTCGGCCCCATTTTTCTTGCGCACCTGTTCGGATCTGCCCACGCGCATCCGTAAAAGGCGCATTGCCTTCATCTCCCTGCAACACTGGTCACGCCACATAAGGAAAGCTACGAATTTCGATTTGCGCGGTGCACACATAGTCTGGACATTGCACCATCTGGTTGCCTACCATTTGCCACAAGCGGCATTGTTTTATTTAATTTTCGAGACCTGAGGGGAATGGCGGATGCTTGTATCCCACACACGGATTGTCGACATTGTCGGCGATATCATCCGTATCCGCGTTGCCGCAGACCGAAGCTCGAATGAAGGCCGTCCGTGCCTTGGCGACCTTGCCATCGTGGACTCCGGCGACGGCACCTCCTCGCTCGCACAAGTGATCAACATCGATCAGGACATGGTCTCGCTGCAGGTCAATTCCGGCACCAAGGGCCTTGCCAACAATTCCGCCGTGAGGTTTCTCGGTGAAGCCGCGAAGGTCACCTTCTCGGAAAACATTCTCGGCCGGGTGTTCGACGGTGCAGGCCACCCGATCGACCGGGGTCCGAACCTTGACAGCGATCCGACGGTGCCGATCGGCGGCCCGTCCGCCAATCCGATGAAACGCGTTCTGGCTTCGCGCATGATCCGCACGGATGTGCCGATGATCGACGTGTTCAATTGTCTGGTCGAAAGCCAGAAGATCCCGATCTTTTCCGTTTCCGGCGAACCCTACAACCAGTTTCTGGCCCGGATCGGCATCCAGGCCGACGCGGATGTGGTGGTGTTCGGCGGGCTCGGGCTGATCTTCGACGATTACGCCTATTTCCGGAAGCGGTTCGAGGATGCGGGCGTGTTTCCACGCACCATCATGTTCGTGAACCAGGCCTCCGATCCCGTGGTCGAACGGCTTCAAGTCCCGGACATGGCGCTGGCGGTCGCCGAGAAATTCGCAGTCGAGGACGGCAAGCGCGTGCTCGTGCTGATGACCGACATGACCGCCTTTGCCGACGCCATGAAGGAAGTCTCAATCGCCATGGAACGGGTGCCGGCCAACCGCGGCTATCCCGGCGATCTCTATTCCCAGCTTGCCCGCCGCTATGAAAAGGCTTGCGACTTCAAGGGCTCCGGGTCGGTCACCATTCTGACGGTCACGACCATGCCCGGCAATGACGTCACCCACCCGGTGCCCGACAACACCGGCTACATCACGGAAGGCCAGTTCTATCTTCATTCGGGCGTGATTGATCCGTTCGGGTCGCTGTCGCGGCTCAAGCAGCACGTGATCGGGAAGGTGACACGGGAAGACCACAGCCAGATCATGAACACCATGATCCGGTTCTATTCCGGCGCGCGGGACGCGGAGCAGAAACAGTCGATGGCGTTTGAATTGTCCGACTACGACCATCAGCTTTTGAAATTCGGCGGCCTGTTCCGCGAGCGCTTCATGGATATCGAGGTTGGCTTGCCCCTCGAAGAAGCGCTCGACCTGTGCTGGCAGACACTGGCGGAATGTTTCGAACCGGGCCAGCTTCTCATGAAACAGAACCTGATCGACAAATACTATCCCGGCAATGCCCACCCCAAGGCCGATGAGAGCGGGGAAGCTGCCTGATGGCGAAGCTCGCGCTCAACAAGTCGTCGCTTGCCCGCGAAACCGGCCATTTGGCGGAGTACAACCGCTTTCTGCCGTCTCTGGAATTGAAGCGGCTGCAGATCGTGGCGGAACGGGCCAAGGCCAAGACGCTCGTCGCCAAACTGGACGTGGATTACAAGAAACGGTTTGCGGAGATCGCAAACGGGATCCCGATGCTCTCCAATCAACAGGTGCCGCTGGACGATCTGGTCAAGATCAAGGACGTCGAGATCGGCGAGCAGAACCTGTCCGGAACCCGCCTTCCCGTGGTGTCCAATGTCGAGATTGATGTCGAACCCTATTCGCTCATGGGCCGGCCACATTGGGTAGACCCGGTCGTCAAGGGGCTTCAGGAGCTGATCAGGCTCGACATGGAACGCCGTGTCGCCCATGACCGCGTTCACAAGCTGGTCGAGGCCGAGGCGGTGATTTCGCGCCGGGTGAACCTGTTTGAAAAAGTTCTGATCCCTCAGGCACAACGCAACATCAAGAAGATCCGCATGGCGCTGGCAGATGCCGAACGCGACGCCGTGGTGCGGGCCAAGATTTCCAAGCGCAAGACTGCGGCCCGTGCCGCCGAGCAGAGGATGGCCGACCTATGACCATCGTTCCGCTCAAGAAAGTCAGCCTGCTGGGCATTCTCGACGACAAGGAAGCCGTACTTGAGGCCGTGCAATCCTTCGGCAACTTGCATCTGATCCCGCTGACATCGGCTCAAAAGGAACTCGAAGCTGTCCCGAGCGGCACCGGTCAGGATGCCGTCAAGGCCCTGCGATGGTTGCTCGATTGTCCTGACCCTAGGCGCCCGGTGACCCGGAACGGCCATTTCGATCTGCAGGACGTCGTCCACAAGGCAAAGGCGAACCGGCGGAAAATGCGGGAGACGGAAGACCATCTGGCCTTTCTGCAGAAGCGGATTGCCGCGGTCCGGCCCTGGGGCGAGTTCTCGTTCACCGGCCTGTCCGAGGTCGGCGATTACCGGTTGTGGTTCTACATCGTCCCGACTGCGAAACTGGACCAGATCGACCGTGAGACGATGACCTGCGAGATCGTCCACGAAGACCGTTATCGTGCCTATGTCGTGGTTTTGTCGCCCGACGAACCGGCCGCGGACGCCATGCCGGTCCCGCGCAGTCATATCGGCGAAAAGTCTCTCTCGGATCTCGAGCACGAGCTTGAAGACACGGAAGTTGCTCTGGAAGGATTGCAGCTTGCCCGGCGGTCCCTGACCAAATGGCGGGTGCTGTTGGCAGAAAATCTTGCCGCCGCCCGCGATTCCGCGGCCCGGCAACGCGCCGCCCTGGAAACAGCCGATGATGAGCGGATTTTCGTGCTTCAGGCCTGGGCCCCCGCCGATCAGGTGGAAGCGGTCGAGGCATTGGCCGCCGAGCTGAAAATTGCCGTGCAGGTGGAGGATCCGGCGGAGGACGAAACCCCGCCGACGCTTCTCGACAATCCGAAACAACTCGCCGCCGGCGAGGATCTTGTCGAATTCTACCAGACGCCGGGCTACCGGGACTGGGATCCGTCGATCATCGTCTACATCTCCTTCGTGCTGTTCTTCGGGATGATCATGACCGATGTCGGCTACGGCCTGTTGCTGATGGCGGTGCTTTATTGGTACCGGAGCAGGTTTCAGGGGTCGGCAACCGGCCGCCGCCTTTACCGGATGGCGATGTGGTTGATGGCATCGACCGCCTTTTTCGGCGTGATTACCGGCAGCTATTTCGGCTGGGTGCCGCCGGACAACAGTTTCCTCGGTCATTTGCGGATCATGAATCTCAACGAGATCGAGACCATGATGAAGCTCAACATCACGATCGGCGTTGCACATGTGGTGATCGCGAACCTCGTGAGGGCGCATCACATGCGGGCCTGGCATGACCGGATCCAACCGCTCGGCTGGTCGCTGGTCGCCCTTGGCGGGCTTGCAACCTATCTGGGCGCCGGAACCGTGATTGCCAGTATCGGCCCGGTGGCCATCATTCTCGGGCTTCTGGGGATCGGCTTTTTCGCGAGCAACCGCAAGGTTGACTCCCTCGCCTCTGCCGGGTTGCGGGTCTTCGACGGCTTCACGGCTCTGGCGCGCGTGGTCAACATGTTCTCCGATATCCTGAGCTACATGCGGCTTTTCGCGCTCGGGCTTGCGGCTGCCTCCCTGTCGGAGACGATCAACAGCCTGTCCGGGCAGATTGCAGGTGCTGTGCCCGGTCTCGGTCTGGTGTTTGCGCTGCTCGTCCTGCTGATCGGGCACGGCATCAATATCGGCCTGAGCATTATTGCAGGCTGCGTGCACGGCCTGCGCTTGAATGTGATTGAATTTTTCAACTGGGCTTTGACGGACGAGGGCAAACCCTTCCGTCCATTCAAGAAAGAGGAGACAGGCCTGTGAACGAATTCGTACTGGCCCTTGGATGGTTCGGCCTTTACGCGCCGGTGGCACTAGGTGCAATCGGCAGCGCCTGGGGATGCGCTCTTGGCGGCAGTGCCGCCATTGGCGCCATGCTCGATTCCGATGGCGGCTATGGCCGTTTCATCGGTGCGTCTCTGATGCCCTCCTCTCAGGTGATCTACGGCATTGTGATCATGTTCTCCCTGCAGCGGGACACCATGAATGCCGATGTGGGGGCCGCCATGTTCGGCATCGGCGTCCTGTCGGGCTCGGCCATGCTGTTCACCGGCATTCGCCAGGGCGAAGTGCTTGCCTCGGCCATTCACGCCTCCAAGGCCAAACCGGAGATCTTCGGCGTGTCGCTGGCACCTGCTGCCGTTCTGGAAGGCTTTTCGGTGTTTGCACTGGTGTTCGCGCTGGTTCTGGCCGGCAATATCGGCACCTGAGGGGTTTGGCGGGAGAACAACGTCATGGCGAACCATGAGGACAAGGAAAGATCGGCGGCCGGAGCCGGTGTGCAGGCCCTGATTGATCGGCTGAAAAGCGAGGGTGTTGCTGCGGGTCAGGATCAGGCCGACGCGATCCTGAAAAAGGCGCGCGAGGAAGCGCAGGCCATCAAGCACGAGGCCGAAACCCGCGCCAAGGCCATTCTGGACAAGGCCAACCGGGAGGCTGCCGAGGAAAAGGCCGCCACTCAGGACGGACTGAAAATCGCGGCACGGGACATGGTCCTGTCGCTGCGCAACGAACTTGACGGCAGGATACAGGACGAGGCCGCCCGCCTGATCGGCGTCACCCTGTCGGACGAGGGTTTTCTGCAAAAGCTGATCCTGTCCATCGCAGGACGGGCCAAGGAAAATGCCGGGATCACCGGCAACGACAAGCTTGAAATCGTCCTGCCCGAGCGTGCCCTGACATTCGAGGAGCTCAAGCAGTCTCCGGAAAAGGTCGAGCCGGGCACGCTGACCCATTTTGCCGTCACGCTTGCCAATGACGTCCTGCGCGAAGGCGTGACCTTCCAGACGGAACCCGGCCTGCGGGGCATCCGGATCAAACTGACGGACAAGAATGTCTCCATCGACATGACCGAGGAAGCGGTTGCCGAACTGTTGAAAGCCCATCTGCAACCCCGCCTCAGGGCCATCATGGAAGGGGTGTTGCGCTAGGGCTTCCGGCGCACCGGTCATCATGTCAGATCGCTACCGCTACATCACCCTGATCTCGAGCCTGCCGCATCTCGGGCGTCTGTTCAGCCAGAAGGATGTTCCGATTTCCGAGTTCCGGCTGCGCGAACGCATGAAGATGCTGGACAGCGGTCATCAGGATCTGTTGAACCGGGTGATCGAGGTAACGGCCTGGGCCGGAGTTGCGAAACTCCACACGGACGAAGAGGTTGTCCGGCTTGCCGATGCCGTAATTCGCGAACTCGGCACCTCTCCGGTGCTTCAGGAACTGGTTCTTGTGCGCATGGAGACCCGCACGATCATCGCCGCCCTGAGACGGCGCCTTGCCGGAAATGCCGGTCCCGGAGACATCGCCCGATGGGGCTATGGCCGCTGGCGGCGGCAAATTGCCGAAAACTGGACCGACCCGTCTTTCGGCCTGGGTCATTTCATTCCGTGGATCGCCGAGGCCGACCGGCTGATGCGTTCCGGTGATCACATCGCGATGGAACGCCTGACACTGACCCAGGTGTTCCGCCAACTGGATCGCGAAGGCGCGACCCACACTTTCGACTTCGAGGCGGTTGTAATCTACGTGCTGCGCTGGACCATCGTTGCCCGTTGGGCAACCTACAACGCCGAAACGGCGTCCGAGCGTCTGCGCGGCCTGATCGACAGCGCCCTTCAAACCGCTCCCGACCTACCCGGACCGCCTGTCGGCGGAACCCAGCAGGAGGCTCATGCATGACCACCCACGTTCAGCTTCCCGAACCGACCGCGGAAATCGTTGCCGTTCAGGACGATCTGGTCACGATTGCCCCGCTCGGCGATCACCCGCTGATCAAGAACGAGGTGGTCTATATCATCCCCCACGGGCCGGAACGCGAGGGCAAACCAACCGAATATCTCAAGGCAGAGGTGCTGCGCGTGCGGGGCACCTCGGCCGAGGCACAGGTGTTCGAGAGCACACAGGGCGTGCGCATCGGCGACAAGGTGATCCAGAGCGGGGAGATGCTCAGCGTCGCGCTTGGACCCGGCCTGTTGAGCACGGTTTTTGACGGTCTGCAAAACCCGCTCGCCGACATTGCCGCAGACCACGGGTTTTTCCTGCCGCGCGGCGTGTTGACCAATCCGCTCGACACCAGCCGGAAATGGGCATTCAGCCCCAAGGTCAAATCCGGAGACACCGTGTCGGCAGGCGACGTGATCGGCACCGTTCCCGAAGGCCGGTTCGAGCACAAGATCATGGCCCCGTTCTCGCTCAACGGCACCTGGTCGGTCGAGCGTATCCGCGAAGGCACCTTCACAATCAACGAGGTGGTGGCAACGATCACCGGCAAGTCCGGCCAGACCCGCGACCTGACGCTGGTCCAGCAATGGCCGGTCCGGCGCGCAATCCCGGACCGGCTGGTCTCCGCCGGAAAGGCCGAGCGGCTCTACCCGAGCGAGCCGCTGGTCACGACCATCCGGCTGATCGACACGTTCTTCCCGATTGCGCGCGGCGGAATGGGCTGCATTCCCGGCCCGTTCGGAGCGGGCAAGACGGTGCTGCAATCGCTGATCTCGCGGTTTTCGGCCGTCAACATCGTGATCGTGGTGGCTTGCGGCGAGCGCGCGGGCGAAGTGGTGGAGACCATCACCGAGTTTCCGCAACAGCCCGACCCCTCCGGCGACGGCACGCTGATGGACCGCACGGTGATCATCTGCAACACCTCTTCCATGCCGGTCGCAGCCCGCGAAGCCTCGATCTACACCGGCATCACCTTCGGCGAATATTACCGGCAGATGGGCTACGACGTTTTGCTGATCGCCGATTCCACGTCCCGCTGGGCACAGGCCATGCGCGAGACTTCCGGGCGCCTTGAGGAGATCCCGGGCGAGGAAGCCTTTCCCGCCTATCTTGATTCCTCGATCAAGGGGATCTACGAGCGCGCCGGGGTGATCCGCACCGGCGGCGGCACCGGCAGTCTCACAATGATCGGCACCGTGTCCCCGGCAGGCGGCAATTTCGAGGAACCGGTCACACAGGCCACGCTCGGCACGGTAAAGACCTTCCTCGGGCTTTCTGCCGAGCGGGCCTACAAACGGTTTTACCCGGCAGTCGATCCGCTGTTGTCCTGGTCGCGCTATCACGCCCAGCTTGGCGACTGGTACCGGGAAAACATCGGAACCGACTGGGTGGCCCGCGTCGACGAGATGGTCGAATTGCTCGGGCGCGGCGATGAAATCACCCGCATGATGCAGGTGACCGGCGAGGAAGGCATTTCCATCGAGGATTTCATCACCCAGCAAAAGGCCCTGTTTCTCGACATGGTCTATCTGCAGCAGGATGCGTTCGACGATGTCGACGTGTCCGCCCCGCTCGACCGGCAACAGGAGACCTTTGGGATCGTCTACCGCGTCGCACGGGAAGATTTCGGGTTCGAGACCAAGGATGCGGCCCGGAAATTCTTCACCGACCTGACGTCTCTGTTCAAGAACCTCAACTATGCGGCGGAAGGATCACAGGAGCGCGAAGGCTTGAAAAAGCAGGTCGAAGACCTGATCGCCTCCGCGCCGCGCACGATTGACAAGGCCACGGGCTGACATGTGGCGCGTGTAGTCCGATTTTCGGCTGCAGTGGGCTTTGGTTGGAATAATGCGCGAAATGCAACACCATGTAAGCTGTTCAAACTAGAGCTGCGTTTTTTCAGGGCAGGCCTCCAGAATCATCGTCGCGCAGGTTAGGCCATTTTGCAGTCCCCTCGACCGTCATCCCGGACAAGCGTTAGCGCGATCCGGGTTCGGAGACCCCGGATAAAACCTTCCGGTTTGCCCCTGACGACAACCGGGAAAATGCAGTGACGTATCCCATTGCGGAAGAGGACATTTTGAAGATCGGGCTGCGGGTCCGCTACAAGAACGTTTGCAGCCCCAGCCGAATGCCGGGGCAATGCTCCACGTTCCCATTCATAAGGGACCGCTGTCGCCGCCCGGCTCTTCTGCGCCGGGGATCACTTGATTGCACAGGCGCGGCCGGTTTACCGTGAGTTTGGTCATGTAGCCCCGTGGTCATGATCTCAACCGGCAGTCAGCGAGGGAAATCATGGAATTTGCGCTTTCCGGACTTGGCTATCTAACGCTCGTCGTCCTCTTGGCCGGGCTGTCTTTGGGCACAGTACACTGGATCAGACGCAAGTCGTCCCGGGCTCCCGACAAGCAGGACATGTCCTAATCGAGACACTGACACGAAAAACTGCCCCGGAAACCGATGGGGTAACCGGGGCAGCCGATGAAAAAGAACAGCTCTGAATACGTTTAAAATATAGCCGAATACGAAATTCCCTTTTTGTGTAATTCGGTCATCTCATCTCTTGCCTTCGAAAGGGCCGTCTCGAAGAAGGACGAGCATGATCTGGCAGCCATCAACGGTAATCGGCCGCATGAGTCGTGAACGATAGGGCGATTGCTTTTTCGGTTTTCATCTGCGCCTTGATTTCGAACCGGTGTCCCTGACATTCCCGACCGGGGCTGGATCTTCATCGAAGGCTTTCCACTTCTTATTGACACTGACACCGTTACATGACCGTGACTCCGCGGCCGTGATCGTGATCACAGTTTGTTGGAAGTGCCGGACTGTTTGCAAAGGGGACCTCTGCATATCGCGTATCTGTGCAGCTGAACGCCGCAATTCGGCCCAGTATCATCTGTTGGGATGAAGATAAATTGTTCACGGAACGCCTTTCAAGGCGGTTTC
>NZ_SMMF01000365.1:0-726 GCF_009711355.1 Roseibium sp. RKSG952
CCCGTCAGCAACGCGAATCTCGTCGCGCAGACTGACGGCCTACCCTGTTTTTTAGGAAACGCCCGCCGTGAGTGCCCTTGCGCGCTTGAATGCCTCATCGATCCGTTTCATGTCTTCTGCCTCGGCTGCGAACGCATCAGCATCGGGCACACCTACGGCATTCAACATCCGTAACAGAGGAATAACCGCCGTGCCGCCATTTGAATTTTTCCATTCGTGTACATTACGCGAATCATGCGTCCAATCACGAAGTTCAAACGGACCCATCCCGCCGAATTCATTCCAGACCTTATCGGCGCACTTCAGGTCAGCATCACTCAACTCATCAAGATCATCAACCGTCAGGCTGTCATTTGCGAGCGCAACGGTGTGCTTCTCGCGGTCTTTGAGAAAATCGGTCCATCCAGCATCGTCCGGAATTTGGCCATTGATGTAACCGAGAGTCATTGAGTTCACCGGGCCGTGCGGCAGGGAGACTCGATCTTCATCTAGGACAGGAAACCCATAGGAGCGCACACTTTCCCTGTCGACCAAATATACCAGCTTGATGGCTTTCAAAACATTCAGCTGATCCGCCCCCGCCTTCATGATGAGGTAAGCGATAAGCTGCGCAGCCTTTTTGGGTTCATAGCTCATGAGTCTCCGCGCCTTTTCTACGCGATTTAATACCGTAACTGCTCCCCGACCTGAGGGATGAGGCTCCCTGCTTCAGCGGCTGCGGCCAAT
>NZ_SMMF01000669.1:0-3653 GCF_009711355.1 Roseibium sp. RKSG952
GCGGCCCGCATCGAAAAACCTTCACCAAGGGCGACTTCGAAGTTTCCGTTCGTAAAGTCGGCGATTGAGCCGGGCATATGGCCCGATTACCCCGCACCGTTCATGCTGCAGGTTGGCACGATCTCAAACGATGCTGATGGAAGTTTTGACTCCGGTCCATAATAGCTGAGTACATGACCAGTGCCGTGATGCGCGGATTTCCCGGCCTTTTTTGTTGCTTCAACAGTCGCCGAGAAAAACACCTCAATAGCGGTGTTTCACCGGACCGCAGCGCACTATCGCTTGCGGCGATAAAGACTCATTGTCTCAACCGCACAGCCAAGAGTAAACAGGGCAACGGTCGGCACAGGTGCGAACATCATCCAATAGGACAAATAGGATGTATTGGTCTGGCGCGGTCTCATGATGAACTCCTCTCGATTGCATGTTGTTATGCCTGCAATGAGCATGCCGGAATTCAAATGCTTCACGCGTGACGGTCAGCACAGCTGTTTTTCAAACGCCGACATATTTGACTTGCAATTTTCAGGTTATAATTCAATAAATTATCCGAAATTTAATTTCGCAACAGGATTGGAGCCCGTGGACATTCGGGTTCCGGATTGCCGACCTCAGTATGAGTAGCGCGCCCTGATCGAAAATTTCATTCATAAGATCAGAGAGTTCCGAGCCATTGCACCGCGTCATGATAAGACCGCAAGGACAAGTATCTGCGCCGCCAGCGGGGCTCTCGCAGGAGCGGCATACAATGCACGGCGAACGCCCACAGGCCTTGATCGACTACTTTTCAAAAAGCGCTAAAATTCCGGCCGCAGCCGCCCGGACGCAAAACGAAAAGCTGTATTTGCGCATCCGCAAAACCAGTGATTTGAAAAAGCAAAATCTGGCACCAAACCTTCGGACATGTAGAATGGGCGCATCTATTTAGGCGGAAGGGACGGCGCTGACACATGGTCTCCAACCGATATGCCAAGCTCGTCCGTAGTCCCTCCATTCAGTTCCAGCACATATTTTGCCGGCTTCTCAGATGGGATGACGGTTTCTGAAAAAGGAACCGTTTCTTTCGCGATATGAACGATCTCGCCTGCCCGGTTTATGAAGATGATATCAAGAGGCAAAGGCGTGTTTTTCATCCAGAAATAGCGCTGCCCTTCTTTTGAGAACACAAACAGCATACCCGCATTGTCTGCCATCTCGGTCCGAAACATCAGGCCTCTCGAGCGCTCATGATCCGTTTCTGCAACTTCAACCTGGAAAAGGTGGTTCGCATCAGACGTTTCAACGGTCAATTCCTCGACGCGTAGCGGCACATCCAAAGCGTTCGTCGGCGTGTGAACAGCAAGACTGACAAGCAACAGGGCAAAGCTGACGACGAGCGTCTTGGCAATCAAAGTCACAATGAAAATCCTCTAGAGGCAAGGGCACGTCCATGCCTGCTAAAGGGCACAATTATAGCATAAAAAAGGCCAGATTTCGCCGCCCATGTTTTTTCCGGCTGAGGGTCATCAATGAGATGCGGGAATATGGGTCCCTATGCCGACAGGACGGATTTCTGCAGCCATGCGGCCTTTGGGACCCGTCCCAAAGCGAACCAGGACTTCCTGCCCTGGCCTGAGTTCGGCAATTCCGAACCGGCGCAGGGTTTCCATGTGGATGAAAATGTCCTCTGTTCCCTCGCCTTGCGTCAGAAAACCGAACCCTTTCACCCTGTTGAACCACTTCACACTGGCTTTTTCGAACCCGGTTTCAGGAACGACCTGAACATGCGTGCGAGACGGGGGCAGCTGAGAGGGATGTTCCGCAGTGGTCTCGTCCATCGACAGGATCCGGAAAGCCTGAAGACCACGTGGGCGGTCCAGGACTTCGCAGACGACCCGCGCGCCTTCGTAAGCGGTCTGATAACCGTCCCGCCGCAAGCAAGTCACGTGAAGCAGAATATCGGCCCCGCCTTGATCGGGAACAATAAAGCCGTACCCTTTGGCGACATCAAACCACTTTATGCTTCCCGCGACCTCCAGCACATCGACTGCAATGTCTTCAGCAGCCGATTCAAGTTCGCGGGGATCCGTCGTGGATTTCCCCTCCATATGCCCATTGCCCCGTATCTGGTCCGCATCATCAGCTTAAAGCAGCCCGACGACTCGCTCGGCAGCTGATTCCTAACAAAAGGATAACATCCCGCACGATAACGCAAAGAGGCTTTTGTGAAGCTAACCACAGGCATAAGAGTTAAAACCCCAGAGTATCGGTCAAACTGCCAAGTGTTTTGGCGATCGGTGTGCGAATGAGCTTGTCAGCGTAAGCATCAAGCGGTGTCGGATCACGGTTTATGATGACGAGTTCTGCACCCGATTTCACAGCAACAATCGGGAGCTGTGCCGCCGGATGGACCACGAGCGACGACCCGATCACCAGAAACACCCTTGCCTGCTGTGCCGCACTTTCCGCCCTGGCAAGCGCAATCTGCGGCATGGCCTGACCGAAACTGACAACCGCGGCCTTCAAAAGCCCCCCGCATATCTCACATTCAGGTGTTTGCCGCGCAGCAACCTTTGAACGCTGATCCTCGAGCGCTGCGCGGGCACCGCAGTCAAGGCAGGTGGCGTATGTCGAGTTGCCATGAAGCTCGATCAGTTTGTCACCGGGCACGCCGGAAACCTGGTGAAGTCCGTCGACATTCTGGGTGATGATCATTCCAAGCTGGCCGGAGTTTGCCAGACCCGCAAGCGCCCGGTGCGCTGCATTCGGCCGCGCCTTCTGAAAACAGGTCTGCATTTCAAAGCGCCGGCGCCAGTCTTCAAGCCTGCTCTTTTCGTCCCTGACGAAGTCCTGATATTGAATCGGCTGCATTTTGGACCATATGCCGCCCGGAGACCGGAAATCCGGGATCCCGGACTCCGTCGAGATCCCGGCTCCGGTGAAAGCCACAATTTCGCCCGGACCAATCTCAACCAGGGAACAGACGAAGTCTTGCGCTTCGCTCAAACTTGTAATCTCTTTCACGGCAAAACCCGACACACCTTTCCACCAGCAATCAGAACCATCTTAAGGGGGCACTTCATGCGCTATCTGCACACCATGGTCCGAGTGACCGACATCGACAAGTCTCTGGACTTTTATTGCAACAAGCTGGGCATGACGGAAGTCCGCCGCTACGAAAATGACAACGGCCGGTTCACCCTGATCTTTCTCGCAAGCTCTGACGATGTCGAGAAGGGAAAATCGAACTCCAGCCCGGTTCTGGAACTGACCTACAATTGGGACCCTGAAGACTATGCGGGCGGACGGAATTTCGGCCATCTCGCCTATGAGGTCGACAACATCTACGATCTTTGTGCCCGCCTGCAGGAAAAGGGCGTCATCATAAACCGCCCGCCCCGAGATGGCCGCATGGCCTTTATCCGTTCACCGGACAACATCTCGATCGAGCTGCTCCAAAAAGGAGAAGCCCTTGAAATCAAAGAACCTTGGGCGTCCATGCAGAACACCGGAGAGTGGTAGGGAAACGGTGTTCTCCACAGTCTGGACCCGGTTGGCCGGGTCCGACACATTTTTTTCATGAAGGGCTTGCGGGCCAACTAAATCCCGCCTATAAGCCTCCCCACGACGCAGCCGCGTCGACCGCGCGCCCATCGTCTAGCGGTCTAGGACGC
>NZ_SMMF01000949.1:0-54176 GCF_009711355.1 Roseibium sp. RKSG952
TGGATGCAGAGTGACGCGCCGATGGGTAAGTTGAAATTCTATCCAAAGAAACGAGAGCTTGAGTTGTTTCTGCCCGCCGCAACCGAACCTTTGTTCAATGAAGTTGCCGAGTCGCGCCTGAACTCGCTGGCAAATGCACTTAAATCGGAAACACGGGTGATCATGCAGCGCTAGGTGCTGATCAATCAGATATCCGTAGCGCCCTGTGGTTCTTCTTTTTGCTCTTCCTGATCTTCCGGCAGAATTTCTTGAGGCTGCGGCTGATCCGGCTTTTTACGGATAATGATATCGCCATTAGGCAGTATCTCGGGTGCTTCGTAAGCGCTCCAGTCCTTTACCTGTGCTGTGATTTCAGCCAGCGCTGGTCCCATTTCCTGAATGAACGACTGCATGGCGGGACCGAATTGCTCGGCCAATCCGCGCAAATCCTCAAGCGCGGGTTCCATTTCCTGCCGGAGACCTTCGAAGAACAGTTCAGCCCCCTGCTCCATCAGGGATTTCCCGTCATCCTCCTGCGCAGAGACAGGAGCAGTAGCGACGGTTAAAATGGCGGCTATCAAAGCAATGCGATGCATGGACCAAATATAGGACAGGCTCAATACGCTTGAAAGGTCACAAATCGATATCCAGAGTGACCGGGAAGTGATCTGACGCCGCCAGCAGCGCTTCTCGCAACTCGGGCAATGCCCAACACCCTGTATCGTTGAATGGATGCCAGATACGCCATTTTGGTTGGCGTTCGCGCAGATCTTCGCTGATCATCACATAGTCAAGCAGGGCCTCCAGAAACCGGCCTTCTTTAGGTTTGGGAAAACGTGCCGTTGACGGAATAGACCCCGGCCGCAAGCTGTTCGCGCTGACGGCATGTGGATCATAGAGCCCGGCATCCAATAGTATCTCAACCGACGAGCGCCCGAAGAGATGCTCAAACTCATCCAGACCGGGCCCGTCGTTCAAATCACCCAGCAGGACCACCGGCTCCCCCTCGGCGACATGCGCTTTCACCCGTCGTGAAAGCCATACGGCCTGTGCAAGCTGCTTACGTCGGTTGGCGATCGAGATCCGAATAGCCTCATCGCGGCTATCCGCTCCATGAGGTGCCTTGGATTTCAGATGCGCGCCGATCAGACGGAATTCAAAGCCTGACTTGCTTTTCACCGCCAATTCCATCGGCGGCTTGGAAAAGCGGACAACATCCTCGGTGGCGTCGACGTCCAGATCTATTCTGAACTCATGATCAAATCGAGGGGCTCGATTGTTACTGGTTTCCTTTGGGTCGTGGCGAACGCTCAACTGTTCAGGATCATATAGCAGCGCAAGTTCCTGATGCGTGTCGTTGGGAAATCCCATGATCGCCTGTGAGGTTCTGAGGTCGAAGGTCTCGGCAAACCTCTGAAGCGCGCGCACTGTGTTCTGACTTTTCCCGGTGTTTGGTGCTTCAACAATCAGGATTGCATCGGCATCAACCGCGCTCAACACCTTGGCAATGGCTTCAATCTGCTGAACCTTGGTGACATTGTGCCGGCCTGACCAGCTGTCATCGGCGATCAGAGTGTCATTCTTGTCGAACAGGTTGGCGAACCATTCGATATTGTAGGTCGCCAATCGCATAACTTCAGACCCGGGCGCCGTTGATCTCGTCCCATGCCCGGTTGATATCGATCATCTTCTTTTCGGCCAGACGGATCGCTTCTTCGGGAACACCACGCGCCATCATCGCGTCAGGGTGCGTGTCACGTACCAATTGTCGCCAGGTTTTACGAATCTCCGGCAATGGCGTTTCCCGGGTCACTCCAAGAACCGTGTAGGGATCATTCGGCGCATCCGGCACGAAACGCGCACGTAATGCCATGAACTGCGCTTCGTCCTGGCCGAAAATACGACTGACTTCCTCAAGGAATTCGTTTTCGTTGGGGTGGTAAAATCCATCCGCCATCGCGATGTGGAACAACCCTTCCATCAAATCGCACAGCGTGGTGCTGTCTTCGGAAAACATGCGCGCGATCTTACGGGCGTAATCCTGATAACCCGCGACATCGGTTCGGGCCATGTTGAAAACGCGTGCCGCGCCATCTTCGTCATCGCGAGCGATCTGGAATACCTCTCGAAAGGCTGTGACCTCATCGCGTGTCACCTGCCCGTCGGCCTTGGCCATTTTTGCGCCCAGCGCAATCACCGCGATTGCAAAGGCAACCGATCGTTCAGGCGGAGTCCGCAGCTTTTCAAAAACTGCGGTCAGGCTTTCGCCTTGGGCAAGCGCGCTCAGCGCATCGGATATGCGGGTCCAGATCGACATGCTTGCACCCTAGCGCGAGGAAACGTGACTGTCAGGTGCGACTAATCATTCCGTGGCAAGAATTTTCTGCATCAGAACAAGGTCCAACCAGCGATTCCATTTTCGGCCAACCTCGGGCATCCGGCCGACTTCGGTGAACCCAAGTGCTGAATGAAATGCGATTGCACCGGGGTTGTCGGATGAAACACCGGCGACCAGAACATGCACACCGTCCGCACGTGCGACGTCTTCAAGAGCAGTCATCAATGCCCGCCCCAATCCTCTACCTCGCGCAGCAGGAGACAGCTGAATGGAATGCTCACGTGAGTGGACGTAGCCCGGGCCGCCCCGGAATGGGCCATAGGTTGCAAAACCCAGCACTTGACCGTCTGCTTCGGCCACCAGATACCGGTTTCCACGCGCCTCAACATCTGCAGCAATGCTTTCAATACTGCGTTCATCGGTAGTGAAGGTGATCAGCGTCTCGCGGATGATTGCATTCGTTATGTCAGCGATTACCGGGGCATCCCCAACTTTGGCTCTTCGTACCATCATTCCAACACGCGCATCCCGCGCGGTGTTTCGAATTCGGCTCGCATGGCCACAGGTCCGGAATCAAACTCGACCAGTTCCAGTGGTCCCAGCAGTTTCGCCAGATCAAGCGCGTCAGGATGAAACACGACAAGGCGGCGCAACCTGCAGCCACTGGCCTGTAACATCTGTGCGGGGTGTAGATCGCCCTGCCACTGAATCAGCGCTGGAAACAGGTTATCAAATGGCAGGCGTCCCGAAGGTGGAACAGCCATGCGCCACCTCAGCGCTCCGCGTTCCAGATCTATTGGCTGCCCGGCCCCTTCAGATAAAGAAACAAGGTCAGCTTCAATATCCTCCACGCGGCAAATCCAGTTGGTCAGCCGTGGGGTGCCTGAAAACCGGTCCAGATCGAACCAACGGGGAAATTCTGGCGCGGGTGCATTCGGATCAACGGCAATCGCCTCAAGGTAAAGACCATCCGCCAGCCCCAACAGCCGGTTATAGGTTCCGAATCTGGCGTGCTTTCCGCCTTCCTGTAGCTTAACGCCCAACGCTTCTTCAACATGAGCGGCAGCTGCTTCAAGCGTTTCGCCCGCGACTGCCAAATGATCCAGAATCATACGCTCTCCCCTTCGGTATGACCTCAAAGAAAAAGCAGCGCGCGGGTGCACGCTGCTTTCAATGTCATCTTCGCCGAAAAATTCCGGATGGCAAGAGTGCCTTGGCACGTTATCCGCGGGCTTCCCCAATCAGGCGCAGGATGTCCTGTGCCGCCTCGGGGATATTCGTGCCCGGCCCGAAGATCGCCTTGACGCCGTGGTCATAGAGGAACTGGTAGTCCTGTTGAGGGATAACGCCACCACAGATCACGATGATGTCTTCGGCTCCGGCTTTCTTCAGTTCCTCGACCAGTTGCGGTGCCAATGTCTTGTGGCCCGCTGCCTGCGAAGAGATGCCGATGACATGAACATCATTGTCCACAGCGTCCTGTGCCGCTTCGGCGGGCGTCTGGAACAGCGGTCCTACATCAACGTCAAAGCCGATATCGGCAAAAGCTGTTGCGATGACCTTCGCACCCCGGTCGTGACCGTCCTGCCCCATCTTGACCACCAACAGGCGGGGCCGGCGGCCTTCAACTTCGGCGAAGTCTTCGATGGACTTCTGGATCGCGGCAAAGCCTTCATCACCTTCGTAGGCCGCGCCATAAACGCCGGCCAGGGTTTTCACCTCGGCGCGGTGACGGCCGAACTCTTTTTCCATTGCCATGCTGATCTCTCCTACGGATGCGCGGGCGCGGGCGGCCTCAACCGCAGCAGCCAGCAGGTTTCCACCCTCTTGGGCAGCCTTGGTCAAAGCGTCCAGCGCATGTTGGCAGGCAGCCTCATCACGGGTCGCACGGATGCGTTCCAGACGTGCAACCTGTGCCTCGCGCACGGCCACGTTGTCGACGTCCAGAATGTCGATCGGGTCTTCCTGTTCCTTGCGGTACTTGTTGACACCGACGATCACCTCTTCGCCCCGGTCGATCATCGCCTGACGGCGGGCTGCGCTTTCCTCGATCCGCAGCTTGGGCATACCGCTGGCAACCGCCTTGGTCATACCTCCCATTTCCTCGACCTCTTCCATCAGGGCCCAGGCTTTTTCGATCAACTCGTTGGTCAGGCTTTCGACGTAATAGGAACCTGCGAGCGGATCGACCACATCGGTCACTCCGGTTTCCTCCTGCAGCACCAATTGCGTGTTCCGGGCAATGCGGGCTGAGAAATCGGTGGGCAACGCAATCGCCTCGTCCAGAGCGTTTGTATGCAGCGACTGGGTGCCGCCCAGAACCGCGCTCATCGCTTCATAGGCAGTGCGGATCACGTTGTTATAGGGATCTTGCTCCTGCAAGCTGACGCCCGACGTCTGGCAATGGGTCCGCAGCATCTTGGACCGTTCGGATTTTGCACCGAAATCTGTCATCACCCGATGCCACAGCGTGCGTGCAGCGCGCAGTTTGGCGATCTCCATAAAGAAGTTCATTCCGATAGCAAAGAAGAACGACAGACGCCCGGCGAACTTGTCTACGTCCATCCCGGCCTGCGTCGCGGCGCGCACGTACTCACGCCCGTCTGCCAGCGTATAGGCCAGTTCCTGCACCAAGTTCGCCCCGGCCTCTTGCATGTGATAGCCCGAGATCGAGATCGAGTTGAACTTGGGCATCTCGTTCGATGTGAATTCAATGATGTCCGAGATGATCTTCATCGAAGGCTCAGGCGGGTAGATGTAAGTGTTGCGCACCATGAACTCTTTCAGAATGTCATTCTGAATGGTGCCGGACAGAACCGATTTGTCGTGCCCCTGCTCTTCGCCCGCAACGATGAAACTTGCCAAAATCGGGATCACCGCGCCATTCATCGTCATCGAGACCGAAACCTTGTCCAGCGGAATACCGTCGAACAGAATCTTCATGTCCTCGACACTGTCGATGGCCACGCCGGCCTTACCTACATCGCCAACCACGCGCGGGTGATCACTATCATAGCCCCGGTGCGTCGCCAGATCGAAGGCCACCGAAACACCCTGCTGACCGGCGGCAAGATTGCGGCGATAGAACGCGTTCGATTCTTCGGCGGTTGAGAAACCGGCATACTGACGAATGGTCCAGGGACGACCGGCATACATGGTTGCCTTGACGCCACGGGTGAATGGACCAAAACCGGGAAGTGACCCCATATGCGGCAGTTCAGCCGTGTCTTCCTGTGTATAGAGCGGCTTGACGTCGATGCCTTCCAGCGTCTCTTTGGTCAGGTCGTCCAACGGGCGACCGCGCAGCTCTTTCTCAGCCAGCGCCTGCCAGTCTTTCGTATCGGTCATTGCGATTTCCTTTTCTCAATTCGGTGCGCGCCGTGCCGCAGCCTGCGCGTTGTGATGTTCCGAGCCGCCCTGTGCGACGTAGCATCGCGCAATAATTTGAGCGCGATGTGCAATTCGCCGGTCGCATTCATCGACACAGGGGCTATATTCAAACGAACAGGAGGCCCCATGACACGAACGCTTGCCCTTGTTTTCTCGGCACTATTCCCGCTGGCCGCTATGGCTGCGGATGGGTCTGCACCCGATGATGAATTTGTTCGCCCCGCTGGTGACAGCGAGTTGAGCGAATACTTGTGGATCAACCGACCCATCGTCGTTTTTGCCGATACGCCCGCCGACCCTCGGTTCCAGCAGCAGATCGATATGCTGCTGGAAGGTGAAGACGCCATGCGTGATCGGGATGTCATTGTCCTGACCGACACCGATCCGTCTGCCCGCTCTCCGATCCGGTCACAGTTGCGGCCGCGAGGGTTCCAAATGGTGTTCGTCGACAAGGACGGTGTCGTCAAACTGCGCAAGCCGTCCCCATGGAGCGTGCGCGAAATCGGCCGGTCCATCGACAAAACGCCCCTGCGCGAACGCGAAATCCGCGAACGGCGCGAGGGCGGCTGAGCGCTTTCGCCACGCCAAAGCCCCCCGGCGCAGCACGCCGGGACGTCTTGGGGATATGACAAAAGCGCAACCATGATCACTCGAACTCGATGATCACGTCATCCACGGCGAGGCTGTCGCCGGGGCCAGCATTGACCTTGGCCACGACGCCCTTCTTCTCGGCGCGCAGGATGTTCTCCATCTTCATCGCCTCAACGGTGCAGAGCGCCTGACCTTCCTGAACTTCCTGCCCCACTTCTACGTCGACTTTGACGATCAGTCCCGGCATCGGGCACAGCAGCATTTTCGAGGTATCAGGCGGCAGCTTTTCTGGCATCAGCTTGGCCAGCTCTGCCGCGCGTGGGCGGCGGACATGCACCTTGAGATCCGCGCCACGGTTCCGAATGCGGAATCCACCGGACACTTTGCCAGCTTTTAGCACTAGCGGGCTGCCGTCGACATCCAGGACGGCCAACTGGTCGCCGGGCGTCCAGTCGGATGCGACACGCAGGGTCGATCCATCCTCAAATTTGACAGTCGCGCCTTCTTTGTCCGCGTTGACCTGAACTGCGTATTCCTGTCCTTGCAGCGACACGACCCAGCGTTTGCCAACCTTGCGCTCGTGATTGTCCATCCGGCCCGAGACGCGAGTACGACGGATTTCCGCAACCCGATGCATGGCGGCACATGACGCTGCAATACGACGCAGATCGGTCTCAGACAGTTCAACGCCTTCAAAGCCGTCTGGATACTCTTCGGCGATGAAAGCCGTAGTCATATCGCCACTGATGAATTTGGGATGATCCATCACGGCCGACAGGAACGGCAGGTTGTGACCGATCCCCTCAACCTCAAAACTGTCGAGCGCCACACGCATCGCCTCGATGGCTTGCTCACGGGTCGGTGCCCATGTGCACAGCTTTGCGATCATCGGGTCATAGTACATGCTGATCTCGCCGCCCTCATAAACGCCGGTGTCGTTGCGCACGGCTGCGTCACCACTTGGGGCCTCACCCTGCCATTTATCATTGACCAGCAATGGTCCGGCCGCGATTTCCTGAGGCGGGCGATAGCGGGTCAGACGACCGATGGATGGCAAGAAGTTACGATACGGATCTTCCGCATACAGACGGTTCTCAATGGCCCAGCCGGTCAGCGTCACGTCGTCCTGGGTGATGGACAGCGGCTCACCCGCTGCAACACGGATCATCTGTTCAACCAGATCGACGCCTGTGATCAGTTCAGTCACCGGGTGTTCCACCTGAAGGCGGGTGTTCATTTCGAGGAAGTAGAAGTTCTTGTCGCCATCAACGATGAACTCCACCGTACCGGCACTGGCATATCCTACGGCCTTGGCCAGCGCGACGGCCTGCTCACCCATTGCGCGGCGAGTATCCTCATCAAGGAAGGGCGACGGTGCTTCTTCCACAACTTTCTGGTTGCGGCGCTGGATCGAACATTCGCGCTCACCCAGATAGATGCCGTTGCCGTGACTGTCGCAAAGTACCTGAATCTCGATATGGCGCGGTTGGGTCACGAATTTCTCGATGAAAATCCGATCATCCCCAAAGGAGTTCGCGGCTTCGTTCTTGGATGACTGGAAACCTTCGCGTGCTTCTTCATCATTCCACGCGATCCGCATGCCCTTGCCGCCGCCACCGGCACTGGCCTTGATCATCACCGGGTAACCGATCTGCTGGCTGATTTTGACGGCCTCATCGGCGTCTTCAATCAAACCCATATAACCAGGCACGGTGGAAACGTTGGCATCCTGCGCGATCTTCTTGGATGTGATCTTGTCGCCCATCGCCTCGATGGCCCCTTTCGGCGGGCCGACAAAAGCGACGCCCTCGGCCTCAAGCGCCTCGGCAAACTTGGCGTTTTCCGAAAGGAAGCCATAGCCTGGGTGAACAGCCTGTGCACCGCTTTGACGAATGGCATCCATCACCTTGTCGATGACGATATAGGACTGGTTGGCCGGGGGTGGACCGATATGCACGGCCTCGTCCGCCATTTCCACATGCAGCGCCTGTTTGTCCGCATCCGAATAGATGGCAACGGTGCCGATTCCCATCTTGCGCGCGGTTTTAATGACCCGGCAGGCGATCTCACCCCGGTTGGCGATCAGGATCTTGTTGAACATGGAACGTCCTTTGTCTTGGTGTTCTGGGAACGCAAAAACGCCGTTGCAAGGCGAAAGCCCCACAACGGCGTGATGCGTGATGACGGTCGGGGCAACGGATGCCCCGCAATGTTCTTGTTAGCTGCAGTTCTTCTGCGTCTTGCAGTAGAGCACGTTTCCTGCGGCCCCGACTGCGGCTCCGAATATCGGATCTGCGTTGAGGACGGCCGCACCGACCGCACCGGCGCCGCCACCAAGCAGCGCTTGCTCGCCGGTTGTGTCTCCGCAGGCCGAAACGCCCGCACAGGCGGCCAGTACAAGGATAAGTCGTGAGATTCGCATGATATCTGCCCCTTTGGATTTTTTATCGCGATCGGGTGCAGATGCCGGAATAGCCCGCTGTTATTCAATATCAGATCCGATGATCCCGGCTTTTGCGCAGATATTTGCTGCTTTAAGACTGATATACGCGCAAAGAAAAACGCGGACAGGACTATGTGGGGAACACAAGCCTGTCCGCGGAAGGAAGGGGTACGGAATAGTAGGTGCATGTGCGGCGCAGGCAAAGTAGAGCCGCACGGCCCGCTCACCTTGCATGGCACAATTCCACCCGCCAACCAGTCATTGTTTCCATTTGAATTTCCGGCTGGTTTCTGCCCATCCGCAGAATTTCCGCGCAGAAATGCGCCGACAGCGGCCTTAGTCGTAAAGGGAAAATGCACCACATCACCCAGATAAATAGCGCCTTTTTGTCCCTGAACACTGGACATTGCGATATGTGCCGCCGTCTGGACCAACTTCAGCCAACCCCGTCAAAGATATCGGGAAAGGACTGCCGTGCCGCATCCAAATCGATCACCAAAAGTGCGTCATAACTTTCAGGATCAAACGGGTCTTCTGCCGCGATAACCTCACGCCCGAAAAGCCAGCTCAGACGACCGGCATCCAGATTGCCACGCTCAAATGGCTGATCACCAAAATGCTCCCACAGCGCTTCCATAAAGGCTGTATCCGCGCGCCGATCTGCCGGTTTGCGATCCCGGAACCGTTCACGTTGGGTTATTGGCGTCACGCCCTTCGGATTGGCGCGCCGGATTGTGAACTGAAAATCAGTGCCGGCTAAACGACCGGGAAATCCGCGATGTTTCAGCATACCTGCACCTCGCCGGGCAAACTGTTAGAATAGAAAAGAAAAAGACTTCCGTTCCGGAACGGGTTCTCCATGCGCACCTCCAAAGCCGCATCGTTTCGCTGAAACGCGCCAACAACATGAGATGATCCCCTCATGGTCAGAGCCCCTCCCAGATACACTGGGATTGTTCCAGCCGATAGGCTTCGAAAAACTGCGTGGCATCGGGCGAGGCATTGCCGAATTCGATCGCGCGGTCGGAGAAAGAGATAACCACAAGCGCTGGCTCCAACTGGTGCTTATTTACGTAAGGGACAGCCAGAGTTTCACACAGATGCGCCATGTCCGTCGAAGCCACGTCATAGCCGATCCGCCCTACGGTCGAGCCGATCTTTGGAGCGATGAAACGGAAGCGCAACCACAGCTCGCCCGGATTGTTGTCGAGCAGCACATCGCTCAGTTCGACAGGCTGGCCTGAGGGAACGGGCAAAAGGGCATCGGTTAGCCCGGCAGTGGGTGCCATCAGGGCAAGAGCCAGAACAAGAGCACGGCCCCGGCCCTGCCAATGGCAGGCTCCTCCTTCCGGGGCCGCGTGCGCAGCACCTTTGGTGTGCACGATTCTATGTCTGGCAGAGCAACTCATGGCGCCGATTCGTCGCTGGTGTCAAATTGCGAGGGCGAAGTGATCTCGATCAGCTCCATTTCGTCCGAATGTCGGACTTCACGATGCACGATCCCGGGTGGTTGCAGAATGCAGGACCCTTCTCGCAAAAGATGCTCGCCCTGCCCTTCGTATTCGAAGACCACCCAGCCCTTGGTGACATAGACCATCTGAAAATCCAGTTCATGCGAATGCCAAGAACCCGGGCTTTCCATCCCGGGAACGGCCCGGATCACATGAGCCCCGAATTTACCCTGTGTCGCGTCTTTGATCCCGAGGTCCCGGTATTCAAAAAAGGCGCGCAATCCCTCGCCGACAAACGGGGACGTGTCGGCGTGGGATACGTTAAAGGCTTGGTTTTTCCAGATTTGAGACATCCGTCACCAATGGCTGTTGATCAGGCTTTCAGTTGGACTGCGTACATCACAAAGGAATGTTGTCGTGTTTTTTCCATGGGTTCTTCAGCTGCTTGTTACGCAGGCTGGCAAAGGCCTTGGACACACGGCGGCGGGTTGATTGCGGCATGATCACCTCGTCGATAAAGCCACGCTCGGCCGCAACGAAGGGATTAGCGAACCGGTCTTCGTAGTCCTGCGTGTGCTGCGCGATCTTCTCAGCATCTCCCAGATCGGCACGGTGGATAATCTCGGTCGCGCCTTTTGCGCCCATCACCGCGATCTCGGCGGTGGGCCACGCATAGTTGAAGTCTCCGCGCAGGTGCTTGGAGGCCATAACGTCATACGCCCCGCCATAAGCCTTGCGGGTGATCACGGTAACCTTTGGAACGGTAGCTTCGCCATAGGCAAACAGCAACTTGGCACCGTGCTTGATGACACCGCCATATTCCTGCGAGGTTCCCGGCAGGAAGCCCGGCACATCTACAAAGGTCAGGATCGGGATTTCAAAGCAATCACAGAAGCGTACGAACCGCGCCGCCTTGCGGCTGCTGTCGATATCCAGACAGCCCGCCAGAACCATAGGCTGGTTTGCTACGACACCAACAGTCTGCCCCTCGAGCCGGATGAAACCAGTGATGATATTCTTGGCGTAATCTTCCTGAATCTCATAAAAATCGCCCTCATCTGCCACTTTGGTGATGAGTTCTTTCATGTCGTAGGGCGTGTTCGGATTTTCCGGGATCAACGTATCCAGCGAAGTTTCAATCCGGTCGGGCTCATCAAAGAATGGGCGAACGGGTGGTTTTTCGCGGTTGTTGAGCGGCAGGAAGTCGACGAGGCGACGAACCTCGGCCAGTGCTTCAACATCGTTTTCAAAGGCGCCGTCTGCGACGGACGATTTCTTGGTGTGGGTCGATGCGCCGCCGAGTTCCTCAGCAGTTACAACCTCATTCGTGACGGTTTTCACAACGTCGGGGCCAGTCACGAACATATAAGAGGTGTCTTTAACCATGAAAATGAAGTCGGTCATCGCAGGGCTGTAGACCGCGCCACCGGCACAGGGGCCCATGATGACGCTGATCTGCGGCACAACGCCCGAGGCCATGATGTTGCGCTGGAACACCTCGGCATAGCCCGCAAGCGAGGCCACGCCTTCCTGGATTCGCGCACCTCCCGAGTCGTTGATGCCGATCACCGGCGCGCCATTCTGCATCGCCATATCCATGATCTTGCAGATTTTCTGGGCGTGCGTTTCAGACAGCGACCCACCGAAGACGGTGAAATCCTGCGAAAAGACATAGACCATGCGGCCGTTGATCGTGCCCCAGCCGGTCACAACGCCATCACCCGCAGGCTTTTGATTTTCCATTCCGAAATCGGTACAGCGGTGACTGACGAACATATCGAATTCTTCGAAACTGCCTTCGTCCACCAGCAGCTCGATCCGCTCACGCGCGGTCAGTTTCCCACGGGCATGCTGCGCATCGATACGCTTTTGCCCACCACCCAGTCGCGCGGCTTCGCGACGATCTTCGAGCTCGGAAAGGATGTCCTTCATCACGATAGTCCCCTGTGAAATTTTCCGGGACAATATAGGTTGCTGAAGGTGACCCAAAGGCTTTTTCCGCAAATTTGCAAAATTTTGGAAACCAGTCATGTGACAACTGCAAATTTGTTAATTAACGAATTAAGCCATCAATCTGATAGTAATTCCGAAATGCAGGCTCTAAGTGTGAACCATGCAGTTCAGTTCGCGCTCGATAGGGCACACTCCACCAACGCTTGCCACGCTGGTCCTGTTGTCAGGATTGTCAGCGCTGAGCATGAATTTGTACCTGCCCAGCCTGCCCTTCATGGCTGTCTATTTCGAAACCGACTACAAGGTGATGCAGCTTTCGATAGCACTGTATCTGCTTGTAAACGCGCTCATGCAGATCCTGATCGGCCCCATCGCAGACAAAGCCGGTCGCCGACCGGTGCTACTGTGGGGTCTTGGGCTCTTTCTGCTGGCTACGCTTGGCTGCATCTACGCCCCGAACGTCGAACTCTTTCTGTTTTTCAGAATGAGCCAGGCTGTCATCGTTGTTGGCCTTGTCCTGAGTCGGGCCGCGGTTCGCGACATGTTCGAACAGGATCAAGCGGCATCAATGATCGGTTATGTGACAATGGGCATGGCTGTTGTTCCGATGATAGGGCCAGCCATTGGCGGGGTGCTGGAAGAAAGCTTCGGATGGAAGGCGAATTTTTGGCTGCCGTTCGGATTGGCGGTTTTAGCATTGGCGCTGACCTACATGGATTTCGGTGAAACTTCGGCCAAAAGCGGCAAGACATTGATGCAGCAATTTAGGGAGTATCCCGAGCTGCTGACCTCGCCCCGTTTCTGGGGCTATTCTCTGTCCTCAGCATTATCCTCGGGCGCTTTCTTCGCCTATCTGGGCGGCGCACCCTTCATTGGAACCGAAGTGTTCGGACTGACGGCCGCCGAAGTGGGCATCTATTTTGGTGCTCCCGCTGTGGGATATTTCTTTGGCAACTTCATAAGTGGGCGTTATTCGGTTCGCTTTGGCGTCAACAGAATGGTCCTGTGGGGATGCTGGTTGAATGCAATTGGCGTCGCGCTGTCCGCTGCCCTGTTTCTTGTGGGTATGGGAACTGCATTCAGCTTTTTTGGCTTCATGACCTTTGTCGGCCTCGGAAACGGTATGTCCATCCCCAACGCAACTGCTGGTTCCTTATCCGTGCGCCCGCATCTTGCCGCCACGGCGTCAGGATTAAGCGGTGCAATCATGCTGGGTGGCGGCGCCGCTTTGAGCGCACTTGCCGGTGCGTTACTGACCCGTGAAACCGGCGCAATGCCCCTGCTATGGTTAATGCTCGCAACCTCGATCCTGGCCATAATTGCCATCAGCAGCGTCATTTGGCGCGAACGGCAACTGGGACTTTAGGTCGCTTGCACTGAAAGGTTTGCAAAGTTAGCCTGCAGCTTCAGGAAAGCTGCAAAGATTCATCATGGCCACCCAAAAACTTTATGCCGGTGCAAAGCTGCGCGAGATGCGTACACGGCTGTCGCTGACCCAAAAGGAATTCGCTGCCAAGCTTGGCGTTTCGCTCCCTTATCTCAATCAGATGGAAAACAATAATCGTCCGATTTCGACGACGGTTGTTCTGGCTCTGGCGCAAGAATTCGGGATGGATGTGACCGAACTGAGCACTGGGGACAGTGAAAGGCTGGTCTCGGACATGCGCGAAGCACTGGCCGATCCGGTATTTGCAGATTCGATGCCCCCTCTGGCTGATCTGCGTCTGACTGCATCAAACGCACCCGCCTTGGCGCGTGCCTTCATCGACCTGCACAAGACCTATCGCCAAACTCATGAAAGGTTGGCTTCGCTGGATGAAGCACTCGGACGCGAAGACGCGCGCACGCAGGCCAGCCCTTGGGAAGAAGTGCGCGACTTCTTCCACTATTGCGACAACTACATCGACGCGGTCGACCGCGCTGCTGAAAGGTTTGCCGAACGTGCGGAAGATCCTGGCGGCATTCGTCAGGCGGCCATCAACAGCCTTTCTGAAAGGGGCATTCAGGTCCGTTTTGCTGACATCGAAGACATGCGCAACTATGATTCCGACACCAGAACGTTGCGCCTGTCCTCACGTGCCGCGCCACAGACTCAGGTGTTTCAGCTGCTTCTGCAAGTGGCCCTGATCAGTCAGGACAAGCTGCTGGAAGCAACACTGGATTTCGCACGCTTTCAAAGCGAAGAGGCCCGTTCAATCGCCAAGATCGGCCTTGCGAACTATTTCGCGGGCGCGTCGCTGATGCCCTACGGGGCATTTCTGGCTGCCGCGCAGGAAGATCGCCACGATCTGGAATTGCTCAGCAACCGGTTCGGCGCATCAATTGAACAGGTCGCCCACCGCTTGTCGACACTGCAACGGCCCGGCGCCAAGGGCATTCCGTTCTTCTTTGTCCGGGTGGACCAAGCCGGAACCATCACCAAACGCCATTCTGCCACACGCCTGCAATTTGCGCGCTTTGGAGGGGCATGTCCTTTGTGGAACGTCCACCGCGCCTTTGAAACACCCGGCCATTTCCTGCTGCAACTGGCGGAAACCCCGGATGGAGTAAGGTACATCTCGCTGGCGCGGGATGTTTCTAAATCGGGGGGGTCTTTCGGCGCACCCGTACGCAGATACGCCATCGCATTGGGGTGTGAAGTCCGCCATGCCGAGGCTTTGGTCTATGCCGACAACCTCGACATCAATAACGCAAGCGCATACGAGCCTATTGGGATTTCCTGCAGAATTTGCGAGCGCCAGACCTGCCATCAAAGGTCTGTTCCACCGCTGGAGCGTCGCCTGACAATCGATGCCCATACCCGCGGCACGCTGCCCTATGAGGTGACTTAAGCGCTACAATACGTGGCGGGAGCGCTGCCCCCGCCCGTGTTTGTCGATCAGGATTTGGACAGGATCGCCCAAATCTCATCCTTGAGTGCTGCCCGTTTTTTGCGCAGCTCCACCTCAGCCAACTCTTCCATCGGTTCGATATTGGTTTCAGCCCGATGTACGGTTCGATTGATCTCGTGATATTCGTCAGACAGTCGGGCGAAATGGGCATCCGATTGCTTGAGCTGGCTCATCAACTCGACCTTGTCGGGAAACTCTTCGGCCAGTTCATGCGGGGTGTGAGACATTGCTGTTCGCTCCTTGATCTATCGTTACAAACTATTGGTAAAGGTGATCGTTCCATACCTCTTTGACCCGGATCAAATTTTGCCGGATTTCATTCAATATTCAACGCTTTGCCGGTCGCCATCCAGCAGATCGGGCTTCTGATGCCGAGCAGAACCATCGCTCACCCTTGCGTTGGCTGATTTTTGTCTTCGCATAGTATTTCTGTCCGGGGGCATGGTAAATGCGTTCGCCACTGGACGAGATGTTTCCTTTGATCTGACAGGGCTGTGAGTTCTGGTTGCGTCCTAATGCCCGGTGGACCCAGGGCACCTGCACCTGCCCCGCATGCAACCCCTGATTTGAGGCGACCGCTTTTGTTTCAGCAGCAACATAATCGTTGGAGTATTTGCGATAGGCAAACGCGAGGCCCTCAAGAACCATTACCTGCGCGACATCTGTACCGCGCACGTTGCAACGTGCGACCACCCGATCGTATCGATCCCGGTCACGTGGTACGCAAGCCGCGGTCTTTCCCTCAAAACGCTCTTTGACCTGTTGGGTAGCCCAAGCCCCGCAAGACCAGTTTTGGCCCTGCGCATCCTTGCAGGACTGATCCAGTTCCGGAGCGTCGATCCCATGCAGACGAACGCGGACGCCACCCACATCCCATGTGTCGGCATCCACGACGTGAACACGCCCTTCGATCCGATCCGCTGAAAATGCCGCGACCGGGAAAGCCAGAACAAATGCTAAACAAATCCTTAACATACCTCCGATATGCACCCGACCATGGGTGCTTTCAACGGGGGCTGTTAAGAAAGGTTAACGCTGTGCCACTGCCCAGTTAGGATTGATCCACGGACGGTCATTTGCCTTGGGCAATGGATCCTTGCCCAGCAAATGATCCGAAACCTTCTCCCCCACCATGATAGATGGCGCATTCAGGTTTCCGTTGGTGATCTGCGGGAAGACCGAGCTGTCGGCAACGCGCAGCCCATCTACGCCGATCACACGACCTTCGGGATCAACAACCGCGTTCTTGTCATCGGCACGTCCCATCCGGCAGGTCCCACAAGGGTGATAGGCACTTTCGGCATGTTCCGCGATAAAGCCGTTCAACTCTTCATCCGTCTGCACGCCCGCCCCCGGCTGGATTTCCTTTCCGGCATATGGCTTGAAAGCGTCCTGACCAAAGATCTCACGGGTCAGGCGAATGCAGGTGCGGAAATCTTCCCAGTCCTCTTCATGGCTCATATAGTTGAACCGGATAACCGGCGCGTCTTCGGCCTTGGCCGAACGCAATGTGACCGCGCCACGCGACGGCGACCGCATCGGCCCCACATGTGCCTGGAAACCATGCCCTTCAGCTGCTGCCTGACCATCGTAACGCACAGCGATTGGCAGGAAATGGTACTGAATATCAGGATATTCCACGCCGGGCTTCGAGCGAATGAACGCCGCGCTTTCGAATTGGTTCGATGCACCCAGGCCGGTTTTGGTAAACAGCCACTGCGCCCCGATCAGACCTTTGCTGATCAGATTCCAGTGCTTGTAGAGCGTAATGGGCTGCAGTGATGCTTGCTGGATATACAGCTCCAAATGGTCCTGAAGGTTCGCACCAACACCCGGTCGGTCAGCAACAACCTCGATCCCGTGCTCAGCCAAATGCGCTGCGGGACCAATGCCCGATAACATCAGCAACTTGGGTGAGTTGATGGAGGACGCGGCCAGTACCACTTCGCGCCGTGCGCGGATGATTTCTTTCTTGCCGCCTCGGACAAGTTCGACTCCGGTTGCACGACCGTTTTCCATAACAACGCGCGAGGCCAGACCACGAACGACGTCACAGTTTTCTCGTTTGAGGGCGGGTTTCAGATAGGCATTTGCCGCCGACCAGCGCCGTCCTTTCCAGACGGTCTGCTCCATCGGGCCAAAGCCTTCCTGCTTTTCCCCGTTATAGTCACCGGTGACTTCGTAACCCGCCTGTTGACCCGCATCGACGAAGGCCTGGAACAGCGGATTTGCACGCGGCCCACGCGAGACATGCAACGGGCCATTGGTACCACGCCAGGTCGGATCTCCGCCATGGCCACCGTCATGCCATGTCTCCATGCGTTTATAATACGGAAGCACATCAGCATAGGACCATCCATCTGCCCCCATCTCGGCCCAAGTATCGAAATCGCGCGCATGGCCACGCACATAGACCATGCCGTTGATCGAAGATGACCCACCGATCACCTTGCCACGCGGACAGGCCAGTCGGCGGTTGTTCAGATGTGGTTCCGGCTCGGATTGATAACCCCAGTCATAGCGCGACATGTTCATCGGGTAGCTGAGCGCCGCCGGCATCTGGATGAACGGACCGGCATCTGTGCCGCCATGCTCGATCACCAGAACCGAGGCCCCTGCCTCACTCAGGCGATAAGCCATCGCACAACCCGCGGATCCTGCGCCAACGATGACGAAATCTGCTTCCATATTCACGACTCCTTGTCCCGCCGGCCCTGATCATCAGGTGTTCGGCGGGAGTATTTTCAAAACGGTGAAGAGGTCATTCCCCGCGCGGGAAGCGCGCGTTTTCCTCTACGACATTCAGATCCATGTGGTTGCGCATGTAGCGTTCGGACGCCTTCTGCAGCGGCTGATAATCCCACGGGTAGTATCCGCCCTGACGCAGTGCCTCGTACACGACCCAGCGGCGGGCCTGACTGGCGCGCACATCGGCGTCGAACTGGTCCAGATCCCAGCGCGCTTCGGACTTTGCCTTCAGCGTTTCCAGCGTGCCTGCATGTTCAGGGGCGTCCACAAGATTGTTCAATTCGTGAGGGTCGGCCTCAAGATCATACAACTGGTCCGGGTCCAGCGCGCACCGGTTGTACTTCCATTTGCCATATCGCAGCGAAACCAGAGGTGCATACGACGCCTCGGCCGCATATTCCATCTTCACCGGCGCCGTGCGTTCGGTGCCATTGGCAAGCGGCACGAGGTCTTCACCATCTGTCCACGGCGCAATCTCTGCCATGTCAACGCCGGCCAGCGCCCCGAGAGTCGGCGTGACGTCGATTGTCGAGACCGGCGTATCGATACGACCTGCAGGCATATCTGGTGCAGAAATCATCAGCGGCACACGGGCCGAACCCTCGTAGAAGTTCATTTTGAACCACAATCCCCGCTCGCCCAGCATATCGCCGTGATCCGAGACGAACATGATGATGGCTTCCTGACGGGTGGTTTCCAGCACCTCGAGGATCTCACCGATCTTGTCGTCCAGATATGAGATGTTGGCAAAATAAGCTTGCCGCGACTTGCGGATATCTTCTTCGGTGATGTCGAAGCTGCGCCAGTCATTGGCGTCAAAGATGCGCTTGGAATGCGGATCCTGATTGTCATAGCCGAGATCAGCGACCTCAGGCTGCAAATGCTCGCAATCTTCGTAAAGATCCCAGTATTTCCGGCGCGCTACATATGGGTCATGTGGATGGGTGAAGCTTACGGTGACGCACCATGGGCGGTCATCCTTGCCACGGGCCAGATCATATAGCTTGGCCTTGGCGTTGTATGCGACCTCGTCGTCGTACTCCATCTGGTTCGAGATTTCAGCCACACCTGCGCCTGTCACTGAACCCATATTGTGATACCACCAGTCGATCCGTTCGCCGGGTTTGCGATAATCCGGGGTCCAGCCGAAATCTGCTGGATAGATGTCGGTCGTCAGGCGATCCTCGAACCCGTGCAACTGATCGGGACCCACGAAGTGCATCTTGCCAGACAGGCAGGTGTAGTATCCTGCGCGACGCAAATGGTGTGCATAGGTCGGAATGTCACTGCGAAACTCGGCGGCGTTGTCATAAACGCCTGTGCGGGATGGAAGCTGACCGGACATAAAGCTGGCCCGCCCCGGCGCGCACAGCGGCGAAGCCGTGTAGGCATTGGCAAACCGGGTCGATTTACTGGCCAGTTTCTTCAGGTTCGGAGCATGAAGCCAGTCTGCGGGACCATCGGGAAAGAGGGTTCCGTTAAGCTGATCCACCATCAGGATCAGAATGTTGGGTTTTGTCATTTTTCAGCCTCAAGCAGGGTATTCAGAACACGCATTGCATGGTTGACGGCCAGTTGCGGTTCTTCGGGTGCGCTGAGTGCAGCGCGGATATAAAGCCCATCGATCAGGGCAATCATGTTTTCAGCTGCTTCAACCGGATCTTTCATGACCGGGCGCAGGGCATCGGTCAGATTCGACCGGATACGTGCCTGATAAATCTGCCACAGGCGCAACGCATCATCATTGGTCTGCGCCAGCACATAAAAGGTCATCCAGGCGGCGATGACGTCGGGCGTAAAACAAGAAGGCGCAAAACACGCCCGGATGATGGCATGTGCTCGTTCTTTCGGGTCGGCTGCCTTGAGCTCGTTCCGGGCTTCTGCCCCGAAATCCGAGAGAATACGGCGCATTGCCGCCAGAAAGATCTGATCTTTACCGCCAAAATAGTGATGCGCCAGCGCACTGGACATCCCTGCGCGTTTGGCAATCTGGCTGACGGTTACATCAAGGGATTTTTTCGAACCAAGTTCTGCGATTGTCGCTTTGACAATCGCATCACGCCGGATCGGCTCCATTCCGAGTTTTGGCATCGCTGCCCCCCTCAACACAACCTGATGGGAAAACGCTAAGGGGTTTTTATTGACTCGTCAATCAATAACGCACATTCGGCTAGGCTCGCCTGTATCTAAAGCTTGGGCGCAATACTCGGAGGCGTCAAGTTTCCTCGCTTTAGGACCGCCTCACGCCAAGTGATGAATGTCACCGCCGCAAGGATCAAAGTCCCACCCGCGACCACCCACAGGTCAATGCCTTCATGGAACACAAATGCGCCCAGCAAAGTGGCCCAGATCAGTTGAAGAAAGGTAACCGGCTGCGTCACGGCCACCGGAGCAGCCTGCAACGCAAGCGTCATGAAATAGTGCCCTGCGGTGGCAAAGCTGGCGATGAGAAAGAGCACGCAGATATCGCGCAGGCTGGGCGGGGTCCAAACTGCGATCGCAAAGGGGATCAGGAAAATGGTGGTCCAGATAGACAGATGGGCCACCACCACGGATGGGCGGACATCCTGCACCATCGCCTTGGCGAGCAGATAAGAGCCACCAAGCATCAAAGATGTGCCAAGCATGGCCAGATGTCCGGTCGACACCTCCCGAAAGCCCGGACGGAGGATGATCGCGGCTCCGATCAGAGCCACCAGTACCGCCGCGATCCGGCGAAACGCCATTTTCTCACCCAGAAAAAGTGCAGCGCCAAGCGTGACATAAACTGGAGTGAGATAGTTCATGGCTGTCACTTCAGCCAGTGGGATTTGCGTCATCGCATAGAACCACAGCATGACACCGACCGCGTGAATCATCCCGCGTACACCAAACAGAGTCAGGTGTCGGCGCGTCAGATGGGTTGTCATGATTGCGCGCATTGCAGGCAACAGAAACACAAGCCCCAGAACATAGCGAAGAAAGGCTGCCTGAATAGGGTCCATCGATGTACCCAGAGACTTGACCAACGCCGTCATCGCCACAAAGGACAGCCCGGCGGAGAACATCCAGAACATACCGGCAAGCGGGCGGGATTGAATGGCAACCGTTGTCATGGAAACGGTTGAACACCGAAACCCGACGAGGAACAACCCTTCACATCGCAACAAGTTTGTAGGCAATGCCCAGCATGACGATCCCGATGATCATATCCAGCACTTGCCACGCGCGCGGGCGGGCAAAGACAGGGGACAGAATTCCCGCCCCATACCCAAGCGAAAAGAAGAACACAAAGCTGGAGAACATAGCCCCAAGGGCAAAACCCATCCGATCATCATATTGTGCCGAGATCGAACCGATGAGAACGACAGTATCCAGATAGACATGCGGGTTAAGCCAGGTGAAGGCCAGCACCGTGAGCAGAGCGGTGCGCAGGCTGGTGCGTTGGCTCTCATCCACGTCCATGACTGCCCCACCCCGCCAGGCAGATTGCAGGCTACGCAGCCCATACCATGTCAGGAATATCGCGCCCCCATAGCGCATGACAGTTTCAAACCATGGGGCCGCCTCGGCCAGCGTTCCAAATCCCGCTACGCCCGCACCGATCAGAATGGCGTCTGAAACTGCGCAGGTCAGGCAAAGTGCAAACACATGCTCGCGCCGCAATCCTTGCCGCAGGACAAAGGCATTTTGTGCGCCGATAGCGAGGATAAGGCTAAAACCAAGGGCAAAACCGGCAATCATGGATGCGGACATGAGGACTCCTGTTCATTGCCAGTTTGACTAGACGCCTCGAATAGCTTTATCAAATTAAAGAAACTGAAGCTTATTAAGTTCTACTAATGCAACTGGATCCACATCATCTGTCCGCTCTTTCTGCGATCCTGCGACATGGCAGCTTTGAAATTGCAGCTGCCGAACTTTCAGTCACACCATCGGCAATTTCACAGCGTATCAAGTCGCTTGAGGATCGGGTAGGTGTGGCGCTGGTACAGCGCGGCGTGCCCTGCACAGGTACACCTGCAGGATTGCGGATTGCCCGACATGCTGAAGATATCGGACTGCTTGAGGCACAACTAGGTCAGGAACTGGCAATCGACCGGGCGACAGGGCCCGCCAGAGTTAAAATTGCTGTTCCTGCAGACAGCCTTGCGACATGGTTCATTGATGCCATGGCACAGGTTGACGACATGTTGTTCGACCTCGTCGTCGATGATCAGGATCATTCAGCGGAATGGCTGCGTCGTGGAGAAGTCAGCGCAGCAATCACCGTCGGCGGTCAATCCGTCACCGGGTGCGATGCCACAGCGTTGGGAACGCTGCGATATCTGGCCACTGCAAGCCCGGGCTACATGCACAAATGGTTCGCCGACGGTGTCAATCACACTTCACTTGCACGCGCACCGTGTCTGACCTTCAACCAAAAGGACAATCTGCAGCGCGCATGGATCGCGACACAGACCAGTCAACGCATATCACCCCCTTCGCATTTCCTGCCGTCTACACAAGGGTTTGTCGAAGCCGCCGCGGCAGGGTTGGGTTGGGGTATGAATCCCGAAGTTCTCGCGCAGCCATTTATCAATGATGATCGATTGTGTGAGGTTGTTCCCAACTCGCATCTGGACGTGGCATTGACCTGGCAGGTCGGGCGTATTCTGGCCCCTGCCCTTGCGCCATTGACCCGCGCAGTCAAGGATGCAGCAACGCAGGCCTTGATCCGGGTGTAAATCCACCCGATAAGACATAAACTACTGGAGAATTAACATGTTTTCCCGCGACAGCCTCAGCTACGACCCGCTCCCGCTGCCCGATCGCAGCGACCTGACAGATGAACAGATGGCCGCAGCCGCTCAGGAATTCTATGAGGTCATGCGTAAGCGTCATACGGTACGAGACTATTGTGACCGACCGGTGTCGCGAGAAGTCATTGAAAGCTGCATCCGCACTGCCGGAACCGCGCCGTCCGGGGCAAATCACCAGCCCTGGCACTTTGTCGCGATTTCGGATCAGGCGCTGAAGCAACGCATTCGCGAGGAAGCCGAGGAAGAGGAACGTCGGTTCTATGCAGGCGGCGCTGGTGATGAGTGGATCAAGGCGCTGGAGCCAATTGGAACCAATGAGGTCAAAGAGCATCTGACCGTAGCGCCTTGGCTGATCGTGGTCTTCGCTCAGCGCTGGGGACAGTTCGAAGACGGTACGCGTTACAAGAACTACTACGTACCCGAGAGCGTGAATATCGCCACCGGCTTTCTGCTTGCCGCGTTGCACCACGCAGGCCTTAGCACACTGACGCACACGCCCAACCCAATGCGCTTTCTGAACGATGCGCTGGATCGCCCGGCTTCGGAAAAACCGACGATGATCATAGCGGTCGGGCACCCGTCAGACGATGCAACCGTGCCCTCCGTTGCAAAGCTGAAGAAACCGCTTGAAGAGGTTGCATCCTTCTTCTGATCACACGTGTGCACCCACCAATTCGGCGTAAAACTTGTCGAAACTTAAAATTCGAATATATTCATCTACCTGTAGTAACTTGTTCTCTGGTACAGGTGGGCGCGCGAATGGCCACCGATTATGTGGTTGCAGCATATTATCTCGGGAACACCGGCAGTGACGGTGGCAAAGCGGGTGAGCCCGCTATCGCGACCGTTGTGACTCTGACCGACGAGAACATGGATGACACAATCGCCGAAGGTGAAGACACGATCGACGGCTTCACCATCTCAGCCCTAAAAGACCAATCCACGATTGAGTTGGAAAATGGGCTGACCGTAACGGGCTGGTACATCGAACACGAGGACGCCTCGGGTGACAAAGAGATATACTTTGTACCGACGGATGGAACTGTTCCGTCTGACAGCGTGCTCGCTGAAGACTCCGAGCAAAATGGTGATCAGGAGGGTGATCCGGGTGACCTGACACCTATACCTCCACCGCCCTGCTTTGCTGCTGGGACAAGAATTACAACTGAAACCGGGTCTTTACCCATCGAGTCTCTTGAAGTGGGAGATCGTGTCCAGACCAGAGATCACGGCGTTCAGAAAATCCAGTGGATCGGACGTGCTACGTTGGATCGCAAAATGCTGAGTAAGGCGAGTTTCACACGGCCGATACGAATTAAGCGGGGCGCACTGGGTCGGAATTTACCCAAACGGGATCTCTATCTTTCGCCGATGCATCGGGTGCTTTCGTTTGGTCCCCAAATCAACCTGCTGTTCGCCGAAAACGAAGCCTTTGCTGCAGCAAAATTCCTGACACCTCTTGAGGGGGTTTCTCAACAAAACCCTGAAAGCGTGACTTATTATCATCTGCTTTTTGACCGCCACGAAGTCATCCAATCAGAAGGCGTCTGGACCGAAAGTCTGTATCTGGGTGAAAACAGTGCGGGTGGTTTCGATCAGGACCAGTTGCAGGAACTATGCTGCCTCTTCCCTGAGCTCATTGATGACATCACGGCCCACTCGATGGTTCTGGCCAGAAGAGATCTCAGGAAATTTGAGATGCACGCAGCACTCTGAGATGACCGACCGGCTATCGCGTGCCATGTGCCAACAACGCTTATTCAGCTGCACCGGTCTGTTGCTCTGCCAATCGGTTCGTTGGCAAGACCACGCGATAGCAGGCATATGCGGCCCATAAACTGCAGATAACGATGAACACGATCGCCAGTGCGACTTCGTGCATATGGGCTACGGCTGCTAAAGCGGCAGAGATTATGACGGCAGATAGTCTGCAGATGCTTTTAATCGCTGCAGACCCTTTGACGCGTTGTTCCTTTGGTGCGACGTCCAAGAAATAAAGCTTCCTTGCACTGCTAATACCCGTCACCGCCACCGTCACGATGAACAAGGCCACCGCGTGCAAGTGTATATCGTGATCAATGCCGATGTAGTGGACAGAAACCAGTACCGCTCCAGTCGCGGCCACCATCAATGTCCCGGTAACCATTACCGCGCGATGCGATTTCATGTTTATGAATTGCCACAATGGCGCAGAGATCAGATACCCTGATGCCGATGAAATGATTAGGGCGGTTAAACCCTTGGCAGTCGCATGATGCGCCTCGGCCGCAATCAACGCAAAAAATGGCACGGCCAACGCAACCACAACCAACGGCAGCCGCATCACCAGATATTGCCGGAACCAGGCCTGATCAAACATTGCACGAATGTCGCCGATGTACTGACCTGCCGACCGGTGTTGCGGGCGTTCGGCCTGCATCCCGGTTTTGTCATCCCGGGCCAGCTCTGCCATCGCAAGAATGGACAGACCGGAAAGAACAAAAAAGGTAACGGCTGCAGCAATTACCGTCGAGTGGCGCGAAAACGGCGGATTTTCCTTGGTAATTTCGTGCAGTATCAAGGTCAGTGCGATTGCACCCAACCCCCCGGCGCCAAGCTGCAGATAATGCATCCACATCCTGGATTTCGACTTCAGATGATCACCTAGCAGATCTGTCAGCATGAGGCTTTGGATCTCTTCCACCAATCCGATGCAAAAAAACGCAGCCACAAACGCTACAGCAATCAGTGGTGTACCTCCAACCGCAGCAACAACAATCGCCACCAACAAACAAGCGCCTATGCCAATTTCAGTCAGCGCTATTGCGCGCTTTTTCTGTTGTTTTGCGGAAATCCGGCCAGCAAGAAAAACATCCGACAGCGTGCCACCGATTTTTCGAACCGACACCAGTGCTCCAGCCAAAAACATTGGCATTTCAAGGGAGACCGCCAGAAAAGGCAGAACAACTGACGGGCTGCCCATTGTCCACGCGACTTGCGACAGAATACTCTGCCCTGCCAATACAGGGACGTTTCGCCTTTCGAGATCGGTCGTGGACTTATCCGCCATTTCCCCGTCGTTTTGCCATCTGACCACAAGCCTATAACCTCAAACAATTTCGGCCAAGCGGTAAGTTTAACGCGCAAAAAACGAAAAACCCGGCTCATTGAGCCGGGTTTAAAACAGTCGTCAGGGTCGCAGAATTCAGAGTTGCGCCATGACCTCATCCGATGCTTCGAAATTCGTGGTAACGCGCTGAACGTCATCATCGTCTTCCAGGGCATCCACCAGCTTCATCAGCTTTTGCATGTCTTCCAGACCCAGCTCGGTGGTGGTGGTCGGCTTCCACACCAGCTTGGTGGACTCGGTCTCGCCCAGCGCCGCTTCGAGTGCATTGGATACGTCATTCAGATCTGTATCCGCGCACCAGATGATGTGGCCTTCGTCCGAGCTTTCAACATCTTCAGCGCCTGCTTCGATCGCCGCTTCGAAAACGGTGTCAGCGTCGCCAACAGATGCCGTATAAACAACTTCACCCTTGCGTTCGAACATGAACCCGACTGAACCAGTCTCGCCCAGGTTGCCGCCGTTTTTGGAGAAGGTCGAGCGCACTGTTGATGCAGTCCGGTTGCGGTTGTCGGTCATGGTCTCGACGATCACGGCCACACCGTTCGGGCCATAGCCCTCGTACCGGATTTCTTCGTAATCGTCGCCTTCGCCTGCAACCGATTTCTTGATCGCGCGGTCGATCACGTCCTTGGGGACCGAGTTCGACTTGGCCTCTTTCACCGCCAGACGCAGGCGTGGGTTCTTGTCGGGATCAGGGTCGCCCATCTTTGCGGCAACGGTGATTTCTTTCGACAGTTTGGAAAACAATTTGGACCGCGCGGCGTCCTGACGCCCCTTGCGGTGCTGGATGTTGGCCCATTTGGAATGGCCTGCCATGTTGCGTCCTCGTGATAGTGATTGCGTATTTGGCGCACATATAGACGTTTGCGGGGGCGAGGATCAAGAGATCGGCTTGTTCGTCGCGAATGCGCGGGTATGGTGGCGGTATGACGACAGATCAGATCATTCTTTTTACCCTTTTCATCACTGTATTTGCTTTGCTGTTGTGGGGGCGATTTCGATACGACCTTGTCGCCTTCGCCGCCCTGATGGTTGGCGTGGTATTGGGCGTCGTGCCCGTCGATAACGCGTTCTCGGGGTTTGGCCATCCTGCCACCATCATCGTTGCGCTCGTTCTGGTCGTATCGGCCGGATTGGTCCGTTCGGGCGCGGTGTTTCTGATCACACGCACCCTGGTTGACGCGTCGCGTGGTCTGGGCGCGCACATCGCGCTGATGGGTGGAATCGGTGCCGTTCTGTCAGCATTCATGAACAACGTCGCCGCCCTTGCCCTGCTGATGCCCGTAGATATTCAGACCGCACGAAAAGCAGGGCGATCAGTCGGACTGACCCTGATGCCGCTAAGCTTTGCGACCATCCTTGGCGGCATGGCGACCCTGATCGGCACCCCACCCAACATCATCATCGCCTCAATCCGCGCCGAGACGCTGGGCGAGCCATTTCGCATGTTTGACTTCGCCCCTGTCGGCGGTCTGGCTGCGGTTGCCGGCCTCGCATTTGTGTCGCTGGTCGGGTGGAGGCTGATCCCGAACCGGGGACCTCAAACCGAAACTTCCGAGGCGCTGGCAGAATACATCGCAGAACTGACGATTCCTCCTGAATCAGCTCATATCGGAAAGCGCGTCAGTGAGCTCTATGAGGCGTCGGAGAAGTCCGATGTTGCGATTATCGGACTGATCCGGGATGGCAAAAGGCGTTATGGACGGTCTGCGCACACCAGCTTGCGTGAAGGTGACGCGCTGGTTCTTGAAGCGCGGCCCGAAGCACTGGATGAGTTCCGCGCAGCCCTGAATCTCGATTTCTCGGATACGCGCCGACAGGAGTTGCTGACGGCAGAAGGCGAAGGTCTGGAAGTGATCGAGGTTGTGGCACCTGAAAGTGCGCGTATCACTGGCCGGACGGCGCAGGGTCTTGGACTGGCGTGGCGGCAGAGCACGGTTCTGATGGGCATCTCCCGTCAGGGGCGCAGGATTACACAACAGGTTCGCAAAACCGAAGTTGAAGCGGGTGATATCCTGCTGTTGCTCTGCCCAAGGGATCGCAGCGTCGATGTTACCGAGTGGCTGGGATGTTTACCTCTGGCCCAACGCGGTCTGAACGTAACCGCAAACGACAAAGCGTGGCTTGCCATTGGTTTGTTTGCCGCCGCCGTTTTGGCCGCCAGCATTGGTCTGATTTACCTGCCGGTTGCCCTTGGTCTGGTCGTCATCGCTTATGTTTTGACTAAGATCCTGCCAATTGCCGACATCTACAATCACATTGAATGGCCAGTGGTCGTGCTGCTTGGGTCCATGATCCCGCTGGGCAGCGCGCTGGAAACTTCGGGTGGGACAGAACTGATTGCGAATGCTCTGGTTCAGCTCACTGATGGGCTGCCCGCTTGGGCCATCCTAACCGTATTGATGGTTGTAACCATGACCCTGTCGGATGTTCTGAACAATACGGCTACAGCTATCGTGGCCGCTCCGGTGGGCATTCAGATGGCCCGCACGCTGGAGGTTTCTCCGGATCCGTTCCTCATGACCGTGGCAGTTGCGGCTTCGGCAGCGTTTCTTACTCCGATCGGGCATAAGAATAACACGCTGGTCCTTGGTCCGGGCGGTTATCGTTTTGGCGACTACTGGCGCATGGGACTGCCGTTGGAAATACTGATCATTGCTGTATCTGTGCCTGCGATCCTTGTGTTCTGGCCACTTTGAGCGACTGCTTGCATGGTGGGGCAAGACCACGGTAAGGGCAGACTATGAAACGTTTTCTGATCCTCCAACTGCGCCCCGAAGCTGATGCGTCCGATGCGGAATTTGCATCCATTCTGGATAAAACAGGTCTGCCCGTCGAACGTACCCATCGCATCCGGCTGGATTGCGAGGACCTGCCCGAGGGTCTGCAGGTGACCGACTATGCCGGTGTCATCGTTGGTGGCGGTCCCGGCTGTGTCAGCGATGATCCAGCCACCAAATCTGAAATGGACGCGCGGATTGAAAGTGCGATCATGGGCCTCATGCCTCAGATTACGGCGAATGATCACCCCTTCATGGGATGCTGCTATGGTTTGGGTATTCTGGCGGCACACCTGGGTGGAGCGGTCAGCAAGAAACAATACGGAGAGCCTGTCGGCCCATCGACATGCCAGTTGACCGCCGACGCAGCCGATGACCCCATGACCGCAGGGCTGCTGCCCGAGTTCGAAGCCTTTGTCGGGCACAAAGAAGCGGTGCAGGAATTGCCCGAAGGGTGTGTGCATCTGGTGTCGTCCGCCCCCTGCCCGTATCAGATGATCCGCTGGGGCAAGAATGTCTATGCCACGCAATTTCACCCCGAGGCCGATGCACGGGACTTTGAGCAGCGCATAAACATCTACAAAAACCACGGCTATTTCCCTCCTGAAGATGCACAATCTCTGATCGATATGTGTCATGCAGCTGATGTGACACAGCCAGGCGAAATCCTGCGCCGGTTTGCCCAACGGTACGAGTGACCCAACGGCGCGGTTGCCTGTTCCAATCTCCCTCGCTTAGGCTGGTCCGAACGGCTTTGGGAGGAGTTGTTTCTTGGATCTGCTAATCAATGTCGGCCTGCCCGTATCGCTGGCCATAATCATGCTGTCTCTGGGTATCGGATTGGAGGTTGCCGATTTCAGGCGCGTCATAAGCAGGCGATACCCTTTCGCCATCGGCGCGATATGCCAGGTGATACTGTTACCCGTCGCGGCGTTCATCACCGTCAAACTCTTTGCATTGCCACCGGAAATTGCGGTTGGCTTTATGCTGCTCAGTTTTTGTCCCGGTGGCGTTACCAGCAACATCCTGTCCAAACTTGCGAAAGCTGACGTGGCCCTGTCTGTCAGCCTGACCGCCGTGATCAGCCTGTTGTCCATCATCACCGTTCCTGTGCTGGCGGCGTGGTCAATCAACCACTTTATGGGCGAAGACGCCCCAGAGGTTTCGATCAGCGGGCTTGCCATTGCGATGTTCCTGATCACCACGCTGCCAGTGGCAATCGGTGTCAGTCTTCGTCATTTTGCCACGGGATTTGCCAACAGGATCGATACGGGATTGTCCAAGCTGGCAACCGTCCTGTTTGTCCTGATCGTTGTCGCTGCCCTGGCTGGAAACTGGCAACTTTTCGTCGACAATCTCGGGATCATGGGCGCCGGGTTGATTTCACTGAACGTAGCACTTTTACTGATCGGGCTTGGTCTGGCGCGCGCTGCAAATCTGTCGTGGAACGAAAGCAAGACGATCTCGATCGAAACCGGCATTCAAAACTCGACCCTGGGTATTACACTGGCTGCGCTCATCACCGGTACGGAAAGTGGCTTCAGCCCTCTGGCGCTGCCATCGGCCGTTTATGGGATCACGATGTATGCCGTCGCAATCCCGTTTCTTGTCTGGTTCCGTAACCGCTGAAAGGATTTCCGATGACCAACAACACAGCAGATGCGATTGTCGTCGGGGGTGGTCTTGCAGGGCTTGCGGCAGCGGCCGAACTTGGAGATCGCGGCAAGAAGGTGATTGTTGTCGATCAGGAGCCTGAGCATTTCCTGGGAGGGCAAGCATTCTGGAGCCTGGGCGGTTTGTTCATGGTCAACACGCCAGAACAGCGCCGCATGGGCATTCGCGACAGTCAGGATCTGGCTCTACGTGACTGGATGGGCAGCGCTCAGTTCGATCGCGAGGACGACCTGTGGCCCCGCAAATGGGCTGAGGCGTATGTTGAGTTCGCGGCCGGTGAGATGCGCCCATGGCTGCATGAGATGGGCCTGCGCTGGTTCCCGGTTGTGGGTTGGGCCGAACGTGGCGGATCGTACGCAGATGGCCATGGGAACTCGGTTCCGCGGTTTCACATCACATGGGGCACCGGGCCGGGCGTTCTGGAACATTTCATTCGCCGCGTACGTGAACATGTCAGCGCGGGTCTCATCGACTTGAAGTTCCGCCATCAGGTCAGTCACATCATTATGCAAAATGGATCCGCCAAAGGCATCTCGGGCGAAGTTCTGGCAGATGACATCGCGCAGCGCGGCGGCAAAACCAACCGGGATGAGGTAGGCGAGTTCGAATTCTACGCACCATCCGTCATCGTAACCTCGGGCGGGATCGGTGGGAACTTTGAGATGGTGCGCAAGAACTGGCCTCAGGACCGGCTTGGCAAACCGCCAGAGAATATGGTGGCAGGTGTGCCCTTTCACGTCGATGGCCGGATGATCCCAATCAGCGAAAAGGCGGGCGGGCATATCATCAACGGCGACCGCATGTGGCACTACACTGAAGGCGTCCGAAACTGGGATCCGATCTGGCCCGCACATGGCATCCGCATTCTGCCGGGGCCAAGTTCGATGTGGTTTGATGCCGAAGGCAACCGGCTGCAACCGCCCTGCTTGCCGGGTTTTGATACGTTGGGGACGCTGCGCGAAATCCTAAAAACCGGATATGAATACAGCTGGTTCGTGCTGACCCAGAAAGTGATCAAGAAGGAATTCGCCCTTTCGGGTTCAGAACAGAACCCGGATTTCACCTCGGGCAGTTGGAAAGAAGTCATTCGCCAGCGAGTCCTGTCAGGCTCCAAGGCAACTGGTCCGGTCGAGGCGTTCAAGGAGAAAGGCGAAGATTTTGTCGTCGCCAATACGCTGACCGAACTGGTGAGCGGCATGAACCACCTTGGCGGCGGACTGATCGACGAAGCGCATCTGCGCGCTCAGATCGAGGCACGTGATTCACAGGTCGACAATCCGTTCTCGAAAGACGCACAGATGATGGCCATCCTTGCGGCACGCAACTACCGGGGGGACAAGCTGATCCGGACGGCGAAGCCACACAAGTTCCTTGATCCGGCGAATGGCCCTCTGATCGCGGTAAAACTGCATGTACTCACCCGCAAGACGCTGGGCGGGCTGCAAACTAACCTGGACAGCCAGATGGTCGGTGCCGACGGACAGGTCGTGCCGGGCCTGTTTGCTGCCGGCGAGGTCGCAGGCTTTGGCGGCGGCGGCTACCACGGATACAATGCGCTTGAAGGAACCTTCCTTGGTGGCTGTATCTTCTCGGGTCGGAATGCTGGTCGGTCACGCGCGGTCGCGTGACCAATTGCCGTTCTACTGAGAGAGGGTGAACTGAACCACAGGTTCACCCGCTGCATTCAGGAAAGCGAGCCTTTCCCCCTTCAACGCATATGTTGTCGTGCTTTGCAGCGCCTTGAAGAATTGTCGCTCAACCTCATCAAGCGGAGGCGGGCAAGCCATCAGGGTCGCGGCCATGTTGTCAGGAAAGTCGATACTGCTACCCGAGATCTCGGCCTGACCGTTGAAGCGATTGCAACCGCTGGTCCCCGAAAACGCGCCACCCGCCGCAAACGATATTTCAGGACGTTTGTCAGTATTCAGTGCAGCGCCCTGCAAGACAGCCGCATTCCATGTGGTGTTTTCGAGCATGGCAACCCCTTGAGGTTGTACTTTTACCAAAACCAGATCAGCGGAATCGCCTGCCCCGTCTGTCAGAACCGGATAGGCGGTATCCGTAGTGAATATCAGTTTCTGACCCTGATAAATCGATCCACGAACCACATAGCGCATATTGTCCTTGATCAGTGCATCATCATAAGTCAGCTCAAAATCCGCAGGCACACCGGTCAGTGCATATCGCTGAGCCCCCAGTATCTCGGCGGGTGCATCGGCCTTGGATACATCCTGAAGTTCAACATAAAGGGTTGCATCGGGTGGAACCGCAATCTTCTCACGATAGGTTGCCGAACCCTGAATTGTTCCAGCGATACCAGCCCCACACAAAGTGGCCCAAATCGCTGTGCTGGCCAGAACGGCCCGTCCGGTCTTGGGCATATCTCAATCCCCTTCTGAAAATCTCTACTCTAAAGGATCGTGTAATCGCTTTGGTTTACAAGGCTCTTAAACCAGTCTCGGCGATTCCACGCCGGTTTCAGAGCGGCCAGATCAATGGAATTAAGAGCGAGGCCAACAGACCGCAGGTCAGGTTAAGTGGGATGCCAACCTTCATGAAATCCAGGAACCGGTATCCGCCGGGGCCATAGACCATCATGTTCGTCTGGTATCCGATCGGCGTGGCAAAAGACGCGGAGGCCGCCACCATGACCGCCACAACCAACGGACGCGGGTCGATTCCGACCGCCTGCGCGAGGCCGATGGCAATCGGCGTTACCACAACCGCAACCGCGTTGTTCGAAACCATCTCTGTCAGCACCGATGTGAGCAGATACACCGCCCAAACAATCAGGAACGGTGGGAGCATGCTCAAACCCGGGGCAACAGCTTCGACAATCAACGACACCGCCCCGGAATGATCCAGTGCAGCACCGATAGCCAACATTGCAAAGATCAGCGCCAGCAGGCGACCTTCAACAAAGGAAAACGCCTCATCAGCGTCAATACAGCGGGTCAGCAGGACAACGGCGACCGCAAGAATCGACAGCAGAAGGATCGGTGCAACGCCAAGCGCGGCAAGCACGACGATGCCCGCCAGTGATCCAATAGCGATCGGGGCATGGCTTCGACGGAAAGCACGCGCTGATGGCTGAGAAACATCCACCATGTCCATATCGGCAGCCAGTTTCTGGATATCGGCGGGCGCGCCCTCTAACAGCAGTGTATCACCAACGCGGACGACCAAATCGTCCAGCTGGCGACCGATATTCTGGTTCCGGCGGTGGACTGCAAGTACGTATACACCATACCGTCGACGCAAGCGCAGTGCACCCAGTGTACGCCCCACCATGCGACAACCCGGCGTAATAAGAACTTCGACCGTCTTGGTTTCCACAGCAGAAACCTGATCAACCCGCTTGAGTTCGGGGTTGCGCTGAAGGCTCAGCAATTCTGTCATCTCAGTACGTAAAACGACCCGGTCGCCAACCTTCAGGGTAACGCCCTTCAAGTTCCGGCGCAGCGAGTCGTCACCCCTGATAACGTCGATCAGACGAACACCCGGGCGCTTGAACAAACGCACGCCTGTGACTTCGCGATCGATCAGATTACTGTCTGGCGGCACAACGGCTTCGGTAAAGAACTTCATCTTTGATCGGTCGCTGAGCATGCTGGCCATGCTATCGCGATCCGGCAACAGACGCGGTGCGATGAACCGCAGATAGAACATGCCGTAAATCACCAGCGCGATGCCAAGAGGTGTGACTTCGAAGATGGTGAAGGCAGGTAGTCCCTGCGCACGTGCGACACCGTCGACAAGCAGGTTGGTGGATGTCCCGATCAGGGTCAGAGTTCCACCCAGTATGGCCGCATAGCTCAGCGGGATCAGAAGTTTCGAAGCCGGGACATTCAGCGTTCGCGCGATCTGTACGAAGACAGGGATCATCACCACAACGACGGGTGTATTCGATACCACCGCTGAGGCGAAAACCACAAATGCCATAAGTGTTGCGATTGCGATCTTAGGATTGACCTGCGCCTGTTTCTGCGCCGTCGATGTGAACGCATCCAGTGCCCCAGTGCGAACCAGCGCGCCCATGATGATGAACATTGCTGCAATCGTCCAAGGCGCCGGGTTTGACAGCACCGCCAATGCGCTTTGATAAGGCAGGATACCGGTGACCAGCATCAGGGCGACACCGCCAATGGCTACAACCTCGGTCGGGTAAACTTCGCGCAAGAACATGATGAACATGCCCGCAACAACCACCAGTGCGAGAATTGCACTGCCTGTATCTGTCAGTTGAAGGAATTGCATTCGTGGTATTCTGTCCGAACCCTGGTCTGGCAAAAGCGCCTAGTAGGCAGTTTCACGCATAGAACGCTGCAGGGCAAGCCTGACGTGTTACTCAAGGACCTGCTTGTTCCAGACGCCCACCGACCCGCACCATGCGCACAGACTTGGCCTGACCGTCGCGATCATCGGTTTCCACAAACACACCGCTTAAGGTGGCCTCGCCATTCGCGGGTGTAAATCGCGCCTTGGGCATACCGGTGATGAAGCGGCGCATGGGCTCCTGCTTGTCCATACCGATGACGGAATCGTAGTCGCCGCACATTCCTGCGTCGGTCAGGTAAGCCGTACCCCCCGGTAGAATCTGAGCATCAGCCGTCGGCACATGGGTATGTGTACCCACCACAAGGCTCGCACGTTTGTCGCAATAGTGACCCATGGCCATTTTTTCCGACGTGGCCTCGCAATGCATGTCCACGATGATGGCCTGCGCTTGCCCTCCTCGAGGGTGTGATTTCAGGATTGGTTCAATCGCCGAGAAAGGATCGTCAAATGGCCGTTTCATGAAAACCTGCCCAAGAACCTGAACCACGAGCACTTTGCGGCCGCCGGGCGCGGTAAAGAGACGATGCCCCCGCCCCGGTGCCCCTTTGGCAAAGTTTACCGGCCGGACGATGCGCGGCTCTTTCTCGATGAATTGCAGCATATCTTTCTGGTCGAACGCATGATCGCCCAGTGTCACGCAATCTGCGCCGGAATCCAGAAGCAGTTTGGCGTGATCCCCGGTCAGCCCCATTCCGTTCGAGGCATTCTCACCGTTCACTACCACGAAATCCAACCGCCATTCGTCACGCAGACGCGGCAGATGCTGCTGGATGGCAGCGCGACCGGCGCGCCCCATCACATCACCCAGAAACAAAATCCTCATAAAAGGCGTCCTAGGGGCTGGAGGCGGCAATAACAAGGCGGAACCGTGCCAATTACGCGCCGTCCTACGGGCTTGCATTCACATACAAATATACCAATCTGTTTCATGGAAATTGATATCGAAGGAGAATTTGATGAAACCTATTGCGATCGCGACCCTTGCAGCACTCACAGCCACAAGTGCATTAGCGCAAGCCACCACCAGAACAACAATGGCAAATCCGGCCGCCACATTCTGTATCGAGAATGAGGGCGAGTATCAGATCCGCAAGAATACCGATGGCAGCGAATACGGCGTTTGCATTCTAAAGGATGGTACCGAAGTGGATGCTTGGGACTATCTGCGCAGCCACTTCGAAAAATAGATTTCAGAAAGTCAGAACGCGGCTTTCCGTGATGACCATGTCCAGCGGCTGATCTGTCGGTTCAAGCGGCAGATCTTCGGCTTCCTGCGCGTCAAAGGCAAAACCGATGGCCAGCGTCGGGCGTTTGGCGCGCAACCCTTCCAGCGTCCGGTCATAAAACCCGCCACCATATCCCAGCCGGCCACCTTTCGTATCAAAGGCGACAAGTGGAACGACCAATATCTCGGGATCGAAATAGTCATCAATTTCAGGCACCATAGCCCCGAAGGGGCCGTCTTTTAACGCTCCCTCCGGTGTCCAGCGGGAAAAGCGCAGCGCTTGCCCTGCCGCCTGTATGACAGGCACGCCAACTGGGCCGTAAGCAGCGGCCTCGGCCATCGCTGGCAGGGGGTCAATCTCGGTGCGGATGGGCATGTAACCCGACATTGGAACACCACGGTGACCGGCAAGAACCTCGGACAGGCGCCCAGCCACGCCCGGCTGGCGGCCGTCAAAGGCAGCCTTACGACGCGCAAATGCCGCCTTGCGTGCAGCGGCCTTTATTTCAGTCAGATCAGTTGTTTCGGTCACAATAGCACCACGCTGGCGAGCCCAAGGAATATGAAGAAACCCATGACATCCGTTGTAGTCGTTACAAAGGTTCCTGACGCCAGCGCCGGGTCAACACCCATACGGTCCAGCACCACCGGTACTACCGTACCTGCAAAGCCTGCGATGATCATATTCACGACCAGCGCCGATCCGATCACGACACCCAGCCACGGAGAGTCAAACCACATCATACCCACGGTGCCCAACACCACCGCAAAACACAGCCCGTTCAGCATACCGACCAATAACTCTCGCCGGATAACGCGCCCAACGTTCGAACCGGTCAGGTCGCGTGTCGCCAGCGCCCGAACAGCAACCGTCAGGGATTGAGTACCGGCATTCCCACCCATCGAAGCCACGATCGGCATCAGAATGGCCAGCGCCACCAGCTGATCGATGGCCCCTTCGAACTGCGAAATCACCAGTGATCCACAGATCGCCGTGCACAGGTTCACCGCCAGCCAGGGCAAACGCCGCTTACTGGTTGCCGCAACACTATCGGACAATGAGCTTTCGTCGCTGACACCCGCAAGACGCAGCATGTCCTCTTCGTATTCCTCGTCCAGAACGACCATTGCGTCATCAATGGTGATAACGCCAACCAGCCGCCCGTCGCCATCGACCACCGGGGCTGAAATCAGGTGGTACTGATTGAAGGCATAGGCCACATCCTCTTCATCCTGATCGACCGGGATGATGTGAAACTCTTCTTCGGCAATGTCGTGAAGCGGAACATCGCGTCGGGCAGCCATAAGCTTGCCAAGGGTGACCTGCGCAACGGGTTTCAGCCGCGGATCAACAAGAATGACGTGATAGAATTGCTCGGGCAGATCATCATTGGCCCGCATGAAGTCAATCGCCTGTCCCACTGTCCAGTGCTCGGGTGACATGACGACCTCGCGCTGCATAAGACGACCAGCGGAGTTCTCAGGATAGGACAGTGCCTGCTCGGCGGCGATACGCTCGGAATCCTCAAGCGCATCAAGAATCGTCTCCTGCTGTGGCTCTTCGAGGTCTTCGAGCAAGTCGACGACATCGTCACTTTCCATGTCGCGAACAGCTTCGGCCAGCACGTCTGGCTTCAGGACGCCAATCACCTCTTCCCGTAGCGCTTCATCGAGTTCCGACAGGATATCGCCGTCGAACTCCTTGTCATACAATCGGATCAGGCGTGCACGATCATAAGGATTGATCTGTTCCAGAAGGTCAGCGATGTCAGCCGCGTGCAGCGGTTCCATCAGCTCGATCAGCTTCATACGGTCATCAACATCAACCGCATAAAGGATCGCCGCAACGGTCCGCCGATCCAGCGCATAGGCGTCGTCGTCCCGGGACTGATCGGGTCTGACCTCATCAGTGCCTGTCGTCATGCGCTGCCCCCTTTGTTTGGTGATTGGCCCCTAAATAGAAGAAGCAGCTACCGGAAAACAATGACAATGGTCTAATTTACCCACATCTTTCCTCCGCCTATGCTGTAACGCGATCCCAAACAGGCGGAGAACAGGGCAAATGGCGCAAAAGACGCTTTTGAAAGGGCGCGTACTGAGTTTTGACGGCTCACCATTCGAGGGTGAACCGACCGACGCAGCCACAGTAAATGAAGCGGTTTTGATCGAAGCAGGGCGTATTGTTGCGTTGGGCTCAGCCGATGATCTGACCCGTGCCAATCCCGATGCCAACGTTAAGGATTATGGTGAGCAACTGATCATGGCGGGTTTTGTTGATCCGCATGTGCACTACCCGCAGACCGCGATGATCGCCAGCTGGGGCAAGCGCCTGATCGATTGGTTGAATACCTACACCTTCCCCGAAGAGATGAAATTCGGCTCGCCTGAGTATGCTTCGGAAATTGCCAACCGCTATCTGGACCTGACCGCTGCACACGGGACCACAACGATGTGCAGCTTCTGCACCATCCATCCCGAAAGCGTTGATGCCTTCTTTACCGCAGCACAGGAGCGCGGACAGCGGGTCGTGGCAGGCAAGACCTGCATGGATCGGAACGCGCCCGAAGGTCTGCGAGACACTGCGCAATCGGGGTATGATCAGTCCAAGGCTCTGCTGGAAAAGTGGCACGGCACTGGCAGAATCTCTTATGCCATCACACCCCGCTTCTCGCCCACATCCACCCCGGACCAGCTGGAGGCGATGGGCGCACTTTGGGCGGAACATCCCGACTGTCTGATGCAGACCCATCTCAGCGAACAAACGGATGAGATCGAGTGGGTCCGGTCGTTGTTCCCGAATGCGCGCGATTATCTCGATACTTACGAGCAATTCGGCCTTCTGGGTGGTCGCGGCCTTTATGGTCATGTCATTCATCTGGAGGATCGTGAACGTGATCGCTTGCGCGAGGTGGATGCAGCGCTGATTCACTGCCCGACCTCCAACACGTTTATTGGTTCGGGCTTGTTTGACATGAATGGCTTGATTTCCGATGGGCATCGCGTGGGCCTGGCCACGGATACAGGTGGCGGATCCAGCTTCTCGATGCTGCGCACCATGGCCGCTGCCTACGAGATCGGACAGCTGCGTGGTCGTCCGCTGCATCCGGCACAATTGCTGTGGCTGGGTACGGTCGGATCTGCACGTACACTGCGCATGGGTGACTGCATTGGCAACATCGCACCCGGCATGGAGGCTGATCTGGTTGTTCTGAACCTTGCCTCAACGCCTGCGATCGCCCAGCGAGAAGCCAATGCGGACGATCTGTGGGAAGCCGTTTTCCCGACAATCATGATGGGCGATGACCGCGCGATTGCCGATGTCTGGATCAGCGGTCGAGCGGTCACGCACCAAACATAGTTCAGTTCTGCAAGGCCATCGCCAGCCTGTTCTGGCGTTCGATGACACGAGGCAAATCGATGGTCGTGATCTGACCATCGCGCACAATCTGCCTTCCTTCGACAAACAGGTGTTTGACCCGCATCGGTCCCGCCAACAGCAGAGCGGCGGGATCCCAGCTGCCCGCGCTCTCGATGCTTCGCATGTCCCAAATGGCGATATCCGCGCGTTTCCCACGCTGCAGCCGCCCACAATCCGGACGGCCCAGAACATCAGCGCCACCACGGGTCGCGATCTCCAGCGCTTCGCGGGAAGACATCGCATCAGCCCCGTTCGCAACACGCTGCAACAACATGGCCTGTCGCGCCTCAAGCATCAGGTTGCCGTTGTCGTTGCTTGCTGAACCATCAGCGCCCAATCCAACATTTACTCCCTGATCCCGCATCGCACGGACAGGCGCGATACCTGAACCCAACCTACAATTCGAACATGGGCAATGCGCAACCCCGGTCCCCGTTCTGGCAAACAGATCAATCTCGGCCCCGTCCAACTTGACGCAATGCGCATGCCAGACATCCGGACCAGTCCAGCCCAGTTCTTCGGCATATTGTCCGGGACGACATCCGAACTGCGCCTCGGAATAGGCGATGTCTTCGTCATTTTCGGCTAGGTGGGTGTGCAGCATCACACCCTTGTCACGCGCCAACAAAGCGGCGTCGCGCATCAGATCCCGGCTGACCGAGAACGGAGAACAGGGTGCAAGACCCACACGGCACATGGACCCCTCAGACGGATCATGAAAGGCGTCTACCACGCGGATCATGTCTTCGAGTATGTCCGCTTCTGCTTCGACCAAACTGTCCGGGGGCAAACCACCGTCACTTTCGCCAATGCTCATTGCGCCTCGCGTAGGCTGAAAACGCAGCCCCAATTCGGACGCGGCGGCGATTGTGTCGTCCAGTCTCGATCCATTCGGATAGAGATAAAGATGGTCTGAACTGAGGGTACAGCCGGACAAAGCCAGTTCTGCCAACCCGATCTGCGCCGAGGTGAACATCTCGGTCGGACCAAAACGCGCCCAGATTGGATAGAGTGTTTTGAGCCACCCAAACAGCAATGCATCCTGTCCGCCGGGAACCGCGCGTGTCAGAGTTTGGTAAAGATGGTGGTGCGTGTTCACGAGGCCCGGTGTGACGACGCAACCGGATGCATCGTGAACCTCTCCCATTGTATTAAGCCCATGGCCGATCTGTGAAATTTGACCATCTCGGATCAAAATATCTGCGCCAGTCAATTCCTGGCGTGTGTCATCCATGGTCAGGATGGTGTCAGCGTTTTTAATGAGGATTTCGGACATTCTTCGCACTCCTGCATATGCCCGTCTCATGCCAAGAATGCGAAGGCCGGTGGAAAACGGGCTTAAGAACCGGCCAGAATATGTTTAGTCGAGCGACCCCGATGCAGCAACAGAATTCAGAAGCTCCGCAAAATCTCTAAGGCAGCAGCGTGAATATCCGGATTTGCCGCCGCAAGCGCTCGCCCGCCATTATGTGCGGGCTCACCTTGCCAATCCGTCACGACCCCGCCTGCTGCCTGGATCAGACCAATCGGTGCCTGAATGTCATAGGAATTCAACCCGGCTTCGATCACAAGATCCACCTGCCCCGCGGCCAGCAGTGCGTAGGCGTAACAATCCATGCCATAGCGCGTCAGCTTAACGTGTTGGGCGACGGCCCTGAATGCCTCTGCTTCGGTTGGCGTGCCAACTTCGGGAAAGGTGGTGAACAGGATCGCGTCGTTCAGATCGCGGGTGGATCGGGTACCCAATGGAGATTTTCCTTGCGGACCGATCATGTGGGCAACATCGCTGCCACCCACAAACCGTTCTCCAATATATGGCTGATCAATGACCCCGAGTATTGGTCCGTTTGCTTCGCTAAGCGCAATCAGCACACCCCATGTGGGTGTGCCGCTGATGAAGCCTCGCGTGCCGTCGATTGGGTCGATAACCCAGGTTCGACCGCTGGTTCCATCGTTGTGGCCGAACTCTTCGCCCAAAATCCCGTCATTCGGGCGAAATTCAGCCAAAACTGCACGCATCGCCTTTTCGGCTTCGCGATCCGCAACTGTGACCGGGTCGAAACCGGCAGAAAGTTTGTTGTCTGTTTCCAGATTCGATTGCCGAAAAAAAGGGAGTATAGCCGCACGCGCTGCGTCGGCCATTTTGTCGGCAACCTCAAGATCGCTAAGCTGAGTGTTCTGCATGCACTACCCGTGCGTCCAGATCACCCAAGTGTCAAGCGCTTGTCTCAGGCGACGTCGCTAAGCACGCGAGCGAGTTCGAACAGACGGCGGCGCTGGTTCTCAGGAATTGCGTAGTACGAACGCACCAGATCAAGCGCTTCTTTGTCGCCCATCAGGTCGGCAGGAACCGATTTCTTGTCGGCATCTTCCTTCTGAACCTCTTCCAGGCCTTCAAAGAAAAAGCTAACCGGAACGTCCAATGCCTCGGCGATATCCCAAAGGCGTGATGCGCTGATCCGGTTGGCACCCGTCTCATACTTCTGGATTTGCTGAAACTTGATACCAACTTGCTGCGCCAACTGCTGCTGGGTCATGCCAATCAGCCAGCGGCGATGCCGGACACGCTTGCCCACATGGACATCGACGGGATGGGTCATTGGTATTCTCCTCTACTACACACACAACCGTCCGGGAAACGCGACATCAGTCATGACCGCTAAGCTAGCGAGTCAGCAATTAAGAACTCCCTAATTCGGATCGTGCCCCCCGAAACAGCACTATGCGCCAATATTGCCGCTTTTAGGATTTTTTTCAAGAAGGTTGAGTCCGTAACAAAGTACAAAGGTTTGTGGTTGTGCCGCGACCGAAATTGCTATCGTCGTTTCCACAAGGGAAACAAAGGGTTTCCTCAGACGCGCGCTGCGTGGCTTTCCCGAACGATTGACAATCCGACCATCTCACCGGCCTATGTCGCCAAGACGGAGAGCATTCATGTTGGCATATCGAATTCAATCAGCCGGTGCTAAGGCCGAGCTTTGTGAGGTAGACCTCCCCACCCCGAGCGAAGGCCAGGTGCGCGTGGCCATTCGCGCATGTGGCCTGAATTTTGCGGATCTGCTGATGCAGAAGGGTACTTATCAGGATACCCCGGCCGCTCCGTTTACGCAGGGCATGGAAGTTGCAGGTGTCGTTGATGAGGTCGGGCCCAATGTCTCTCATCTGAAAACAGGGGATCGCGTCGCAATCTATTCCGGGCAAGGCGGATTGGCAGAGTTTGGTGTCTTTGACGCAAACCGCGCAATTCCCCTTCCCGAATCCACAAGCTTTGAGGACGCTGCAGCCATTCAGATTGCATATGGGACCAGCCACATTGCGCTGGACCATCGCGCACATCTCAGACCGGGTGAAACGCTTTTGGTTACCGGGGCCGCAGGTGGAGTTGGCCTGACTGCCGTAGAAATCGGAAAACTGATGGGCGCCACTGTGATCGCACAGGCCCGGGGTGAGGATAAGCTGGCCGTTGCACAAGCCGCTGGCGCAGATCACTTGATTGATGCGGACGAAGATTTGCGTGAGCGGGTCAAGTCGCTTGGGGGCGCAGACGTGGTTTATGACGCCATCGGCGGCGATGTCTTCAAGGCGGCCTTCCGCGCGACGAATCCCGAAGGGCGCCTGCTGCCCATCGGTTTCGCCGGTGGAGACGTGCCGCAGATTCCGGCCAACCATCTGCTGGTCAAGAATCTGACCGTGATTGGTTTTTACATCGGCGGGTATCTGAATTTTCGCCCTGAAATTGTTCGGAATAGCTTTGACACACTGTTCCGCTGGCACGCAGAAGGACGGATCAAACCGCATATCAGCCACACCCTGCCACTGAAGGACGTGGCTGAAGGCATGACACTTCTGAAAGAGCGCAAGTCTACCGGCAAAATCGTGATTACGCCTTGAGTTCCCTCAGCCGACAACAGCCTTGAGAGGCACTCCGCCAAGCAAACGGAAATTCTGACGAACCAACGAGGCCAACGCCTCGACAACCGCGCCGCGCCCTGCGTCACCGCCATAGAGGTTGATCACATGTGCAGGCAGTTCCGGCAGCACACCTCCGGATTCGATTTTTTCCAGGTGTGCGGCCTCGGTTCCCTCGAGCATTGCGTGAACCGCAAGATCGGCGCTCACAGTTGCTTCGATCGTGCGGTCATTTTCGGTCTCAACCGACAGCTCCCATGGAATACCAGCGGCATCCAGAGCCGAGATCACTTGAGGCCTGAACATGCAGCGACGACCCAGCGCGAGAGGAATCGGGCGACGACGCCATGCCGACCCGCCCGGCGCGCCAATCCAACGCAAAGGCAACTCTGCGACGGTTTCACCTCCGTCCGGGGCCGATGCCTCGGTCGTCAGGATCACGTCACATTCACCGCGCCGGAACATCTCCTTCAGTTGCAGGGTATATGACGACACCAGCTGCACCCTGACGCGCGGAAAATCAGCGTTGAAGCGCTGCAGAACGCGAGGGATAGCCGGATACACGATGTCATGCGGCACACCCAGCACCACCTCACCCTCAAAAGCCTGATCGGTAAGCTTCGAAATCACCTCGTCATTCAGAGCCACCATACGCCGAGCGTAGGCAAGCAACTGCTCACCAGATGCAGTAAGCGCAATCGTCCGACCACTGCGATCCAGCAGTTCCAGCCCCAACAATTCCTCTAGCCGTTTGAGCTGCATTGATACGGCCGACTGTGTCAGGTGCAGGAACCCGGCAGCACGAGTCACGCCACCATGGTCAGCGACAGCCACGAATGACCGCAGGGTTGTTATGTCCAAATTTCGCATGTTCAAGAATCCTTATGGTTCTCCTCATAAACATTCATTTTTAAAATGTGTCACGTTGCGCCATATAAATCAAGGAAGTTGATGAAAAGCAGAAAAAACATCACAGAGCAAGGAAAGGACAAAGATTATGACCCAAGTTGCTGTTTCAAAGAAATGCGCACATCGGAGACCGTCCAAAGGCCTTGGATTGTGGACCCTTTTAGGCCTGGCTCGGCAGCGTCGCAGCCTTGCCAAACTTGACGACCGCGCCCTTGAAGACATCGGAGTTTCCCGCGCAGAGGCGGACACCGAAGCCGCCCGCCCATTTTGGGACGCGCCTGATAACTGGCACAAACGACTGTATTAAATGACCTGAAAGCACAATTTGGCGACTGCGACACGTCAGTCGCCAAAATTGCTGACAGATTCAGCGGGTTTTCAGCGTAAAACTCTTGAAACATGTGCCTCACTCTCCGATATTTGCAGGGAAATCGGTTCGCAATTGCGAACTGAGCAAAGACTTTCGAAGGGAGACCCTTAATGGCACAATTCGATACGATCCGGACGGCGACCGGTGCGCGCGCTGCCGAGATTGACGAGGGCCTGCGCGCCCACATGAACAAAGTCTACGGCACAATGTCCGTAGGCATGCTGATCACATTTGCGGCGGCTTGGGCAATTGCCGGCCTGGCAACCACAACTGATCCCTCGGCGGCCGCAGCGCAGTTGAGCGAGACCAAATATCTGACTTCGCTCGGATATGCACTGTTCGCCTCGCCCCTTAAATGGGTGATCATGTTCGCCCCGCTGGCCTTCATCTTTGGCTTTAGCGCCGGGATCAACCGCCTGTCCGCAGCCGGTGCACAGACGGTGTTCTACCTGTTTGCCGCTGTCATGGGTGTATCGATCAGCTGGATTTTCCTGGTCTTCACCGGCCAGTCAATCATTCAGGTGTTCCTGATCACAGCAATCGCCTTCGCAGGCCTTTCGCTGTACGGGTATACGACCAAAAAAGACCTGTCCGCGATGGGCACGTTCCTGATCATGGGTGTAATCGGCCTGATCGTAGCAATGGTCGTGAACATCTTCCTGGCCTCTTCGGCTGTCGCTTTTGCCATCTCGGTCCTAGGCGTGCTGATCTTCGCGGGCCTGACGGCGTACGACACTCAGAACATTAAGAACACCTACCTGCAGATGGCCCATTCGGGCGATCAGGAATGGCTGGGTAAAGCCGCGATCATGGGCGCGTTGAGCCTGTATCTGGACTTTATCAACATGTTCATGTTCCTGCTGCAACTGTTCGGCAACCGCGAATAACGCGGCACCAAATTCAAAGCGAAAGGGCGGGTCCAAAAGACCCGCCCTTTTTTTGTTTGGAGCTTTCTCGATGACCATAGTCAAAATCCCACCCTCGCAGTCCCGTCGGCTTTTGCCCTTGCTGCATCAGGTCCATGACTTGCATTTGATGCACCAACCAGATCGATATGCACCTCTGCCCGAAGATCGAGACATGATTACACATCTACAAACCTGGCTTTCTCAACACGACATGCATGCCTTGGGTTATGAGAAGGACGAAGAGTTGTTGGGATACGCCATTATCGAAATCGAAAATCGCGATGCGACTCCGATCCGTGCATCGGAAACTCGTGCAATGGTCCACCATATCTGCGTCGATTCTGAACAACGCAGACAAGGCATTGGCCTGGCGCTGTTAGAGGCTGCCCGTAACATGCTGCACGAAGTTGGCGGGCAGGTTCTGGCGACCACCTATGCCGAGTTCAACTCAGCTTCAGCAGGATTAATGGAACGCGCTGGTCTGCGTCCTATCACGCGTTTCGCAGAGTGGCGTTCATACAATTGACCGCAACGAAAAGCCCCTGTCGAAGCTGACAGGGGCCATGCAAGACTAATTTTGGATTCCGCTCAGCTGCAGTTCAGCGGAACAGCGAAACCCGAACTACGTGAGGAGTTTCCTTTGCGATAGACATCGCCTGCAGGCAAGCAGCCTGTAAAGCGCTCGGTCTCGCTACCGAAGATTGAGCCGAGGGAGTTGTCTACATGACCGCTCTCTGTACGCAATACCCCGAACAAGGTACCGTTTACGCTGACCGTGCTAAGGAAAAGGTTGATTTGGTCGCCAGACAGCTGCACCGCATTGGATACGTTTTTTCCGCCATTCGTAATCGCCACACCCGCAACCTTGGACAACTCGGTCTTATCAGTGGCGACCCTGATCGTCGGCAGCTCTGCCAGTTCGGCCGGTACGTTCGTCTCGGGTGGCAGGAAGGCGACCGCCCCATTCACATCCGCAACATCTCGCGGTTCTCCATCAATTCCGGTGAAGCCGATGCCCTCACGGTTGAACGGATCCTCGCAGGCCGAAAGTGTCAGAACTGCAATAGCAGGCAATATGATTTTTTTCATGGCGGTCAACATTTTGTAGCGATTTGCTGAAGCGTAGCGGCAGGTGAACTGAAAATGCAAGCCACGCACGAACAGATTGGCTTGCATGCTGATGCGCTGTTGCAACGGCTTACGGCAGAAGCGGCGACAGCACCAAAGATACCAACAAGTTCTCAGTCAATTAAAAAAGGGCTCTGCGATCACAGAGCCCTTTCCGAGAAATGTCTATGTAAGACGGCAGATTACTTGATCTTGCCTTCTTTGTACTCGACATGCTTGCGGACAACCGGGTCGTATTTACGAACGGTCATCTTTTCAGTCATGGTGCGCGCATTTTTCTTGGTCACGTAGAAGTGGCCCGTGCCCGCGGTCGAGTTCAGACGGATCTTGATTGTCGTCGGCTTCGCCATGGTTATCTCCTGCGTCCGAAAAGGCAGGGGCCTTTCGGTTGAATTCCTATGAGCGTGCGCTTTTACCCGCTGGCACGCCCGAGTCAACCAGAATCGGCCAACAAGCATCACAAATCATTTGATACGAACTGGCGCTTTCCCGCGCAGTGGTTTGGAGAGTTCACGGATCCGTGATAATCTCTGCCCACTCCACAATGCCAAGAAGCCAATTGCGGGCTCAATTTGCGAGGCATCAGAAACGGGCAACAAACTCTGTCAGCAGGGTTTTTAGGTTCGATTTTTCTTGGGGGGCTATCATGACTGAATGGACTATTCAGGGCGAAGAACTGGCCAATTGCAATTGCAACTTCGGTTGCCCATGCCAGTTCAGCGTTCTTCCAACCCATGGGAACTGTGAGGCTGTTGTGGTCTTTGACATTACGAGCGGGCGGTACGGGGACACGGATCTTGCCGGCGTTCGAGCAGCAGGCGTCTATTACTGGCCTGGCCCTATTCATGAGGGCAACGGCCAGATGCAGCTGATCATTGACGACAAGGCCAATGCTGATCAGAGGGCTGCCCTACAAGCCATAATGACGGGCGAAGACACCGATGAGATGGCGACCATGTGGTACGTTTACAGTGCGATGGCACCCGCGAAGCATGAAACACTCTTTATCCCAATCGAACTTAACTGGGATCGCGAAGAGCGCAGGGGCTATGCCAGAGCTCCGGGAGTATTTGACGTCGAGGTCAACCCGATCCCGCATATTGTATCGGGCGCACCGCATCGTGCCTCGATTCAGTTGCCAAACGGATTTGAGTATCGCCATGCCGAAGCTGCGTCGGGATCCGCCAAAACCAATGGCGGAGCAATCAGCCTGACATTCGACGCTACGCATGCACATCTGGCTCACCTGAATATCTCGGGCCACGGTGTGATCGGCGCGTAGCCGGAGCGATCCTGTGTCAGTGAATTCGAAACCGCCCCAAACCGGGGCGGTCGAAAGCTTGTTAAGGCATGATCGCGCAATTGTTCTGTTCAGTGTCTGCCTGATTCTGTTGGGTGCATCCTGGTACACTATCGCGGGCGTTGGCATGGACATGTCCGCCATTCAGATGACACGCATGGCTGGCCCAATAGGCGAACCGATGTCGATGGGTGCTGCACCGCACTGGAGCGCCACTTATTGGGTGCTCATCTTTCTGATGTGGTGGGTGATGATGATCGCGATGATGACACCCAGCGCCGCGCCGACCGTCCTGCTCTATGTTGCGATCAAACGAATGGGGGCTGAAAAGGACCAGGTCGCCCTGCTCGGCCTCGTTTTCCTGTCGGGCTATCTCATAGCGTGGGCTGTCTTCAGCGCGCTTGCTACGGGCGCTCAATGGGGTTTGGAGCACATTGGACTGTCGGATGGGCCGATGATGACAATCCGATCCAAGACCTTTGCAGGATTCGTATTAGTTGCAGCCGGCGTCTATCAGCTTTCAAGCCTGAAAACCGCTTGTCTACGCCACTGCCAAAGCCCCGCACAATTCCTCGCAAAGCATCATCGTTCCGGCGCGACAGGAGCGCTTCGCACCGGCACGCTGCACGGGCTTTATTGCCTTGGCTGCTGTTGGGCGTTGATGGCCCTTCTCTTTGTGGGCGGCATCATGAACCTGCTTTGGATCGTTGGGATAGCACTGTATGTGGCACTGGAAAAATTGCTTCCTCGCGCCCAGTGGATTGCTCCTGCGACGGGGATTGTCCTGATCGCTTTTGGTGTCTGGCTGATCTCTGCTCCGATCTTTTCAGCAAGCTGAACAAATTATCCGGCCAGGGGACCGGCCCAATCAATGGTCCCAAAACCCTCTCGTTAGGAGATCGATATGCCTATTTTCATTACCTACGCGTCATATTCACATGCGGGCGTCAAAGGGATGCTGAAGAAGCCAGAAAATCGCACTGGCCCCGTAAAGGCATTGTTGGAAAAAGTTGGCGGCAGACTGATTTCGTTTTATGTCACGACCGGCAGAAACGATGTGGTTGTCATCAGCGAGGCCCCGGATGGTACGGACGCTGTTGCCGTCGGAATGGCTGTCGCTGCTTCGGGCGCAGTCTCGGATGTAGAAACCGTACGCGCCTGGACCGCAGAGGACTTTGTGGCAATCACCGAAAAGGCTGCTGAACTCACCGGTGTCTACACACCTCCGGGAGGTTGAGGAAAACTTGCGCGGAGGGCCTGTAAGCCGGATCCTGTTCCAGGGTTACCCCCTTCGATGACCATTCATCTAGGCCGTGCATTGCTGCACGGCTCCAGCTGCCAACCCGGTCCCTCTCGGCCAAGGCATGCCTAGCGGCGGTATCGGCTGGCGCCGACCGGCCCGCGCGGGGACCCTATTCGGCATTGCTCCCGGTGGGGCTTGCCGTGCCATCCCTGTTGCCAGGGACGCGGTGGGCTCTTACCCCACCGTTTCATCCTTACTCTGGTTTTGCCGGAGGCGAACCTCTGAATCACCAAAGCGGTTTGTTTTCTGTGGCGCTTTCCGTCGGGTTTCCCCGCCCGGGCGTTACCCGGCACCGTTGCCTTGTGGAGTCCGGACTTTCCTCTCGGGTTTGCACCCCAGCGGCCATCCGGCCCTCCGCGCCGGGAGTGGGTATGCCTAAGGCCTGACAACGTCAAGTGTAGACGGCGACGAAGGGGACAGCTCCTTGTTTGCCAACAGCCAATTCAACCCTTTGGCATTTGCAGCTAAGTGAAGCGCAGTCAGGTCCGGCGAATAGTATTGCGAAGCGGGGAAAGATCAGTCGGCTCCAATGGCCCTTTCGCCCAGGGGCGGTATCTTAGCCGAACAGCGGCCAACAGAACCTCGTCATCGGCTTCGGCTGTGAAACCTGCATCATGAGCTAAAGCACGAAACGATTGCATCGCTGCAGCTTGCGGATCTTCACCAAAGCTGCGTTGTTGCGCCAGTTTCTTCCGTTCTAGTCTTTGCCAGTCAAAACGTGCTCCGGGATCGAACTTGCGACCGGGCGCCATGTCAGAATGACCAATCACCCCATCAGGAGCTATGCCCCACCTATCCATGATGTCCTGAAGCAGATTCTCCAGAGCTGCCATTTGGAGTTCGGAAAACGGGTGATCGCCACGATTGTCGAGCTCGATTCCGATTGAACGGGAGTTGATATCCTTTTGGCCTCGCCATTCCCCTGCGCCAGCGTGCCACGCGCGGTCTTCCTCACGAACCATCTTCCAAAGGCGCCCATCGCCAGCGATCAGGTAATGCGACGACACCTCGGCGGCCGGGTCGCACAGGCGTTCAAGCGCCGCCTCGGCAGAATCCATGGCTGTATAGTGGATGACCACCAAAGACGGTTCGAGACCATCCCGGCGTGGTCCGAAATTAGGGGACGGGTGCCAGATCGGCACCAGCGACTCAGTTGTTGACCGCACTGCGGAACGGGCTTGGATCCCAGCTGCACGCAAATCCATCACCGTCAGGATCCAGACCTTTGCGATCCCGCTGCGGGCCACCGTTGGACAGGAATGCGATCTGCGCCTGATCCGATGATGGGTACTGAGCACAGTTCCGTTCAGCTTTAGCCTGCAGGTTAAAACCCGCGCGGCTGTAAAGCTGCGTACCAACAGGGTTAGATGTGCTCAGCGCATATTGTACAATATTGGGCTGACCATCCTGGCTACGCTGAGGCACTGCGGTTGGCGTGACCACTTCATAGGTCTGGCGGTTCTGTTCAATCCGCGCGGCGTCGGATTCGATGCTACGCCGGTTGGATACAGCACCGAAATCCTGTTCGTCAGATATACCGGTGTTGCTCGAAGGAGCTACGGTTGTGGACGATACCGTCTGCCCCGACGTGCTCGCCAGTGCGGCGGCCGTCTGATTTGCGATGTCGCCAGCGCTGTCACCGGTGGTCGGCGGTATCGCTGTCGCCGCACCTTGCGCCGACAGCGGTTGCTGCGAGACTTCGGACGGAGGCAGAAGCGGATTTCCCGCAACACCCTGCCCTGCCAGCTGCGCTTCGCGCTGCGCCTGATACTGGGGCGTGTTGAAACCTGTCCCGGCAACTGGTGCCACGGTCTCACATCCAGCGATTAGCCCAATGGCCGGGATCAGAAGCAATTTGCGCATTTGGCTGCTCCGCTCTGCTTAGTTTTGTTGCCCTGAGGCTTACCACCATTTCCCGGGCTTGGCCACAAACCCTGCGGCCTCTTCAAGGGCGTAGGCGGTGTTAAGCAGGTCACCTTCTTCCCACGGACGACCGATCAACTGCAGCCCCAATGGCAGACCTTGTGTGTCCAGACCAGCAGGCACCGAAATACCGGGCAGACCAGCCAGGTTTACGGTCACCGTGAACACGTCGTTCAAATACATTTGAACAGGGTCAGCCTCGGTCATTTCACCCAGACCGAAAGAGGCCGAAGGCGTGGCCGGGGTCAGGATGGCGTCGATACCTGCGGCAAAGACATCTTCAAAGTCTTTCTTGATCAGGTTCCGCACCTTACGTGCACGGTTGTAGTAGGCATCATAGAAACCAGCCGACAGAACATAGGTTCCGACCATGACACGGCGCTGAACTTCGTGGCCAAAGCCCTCGGCGCGGGTCTTTTCGTACATCTCGGTGATGCCGTCGCCCTGCGCCAGCGTGGCACGGCGGCCATAGCGTACACCGTCATAGCGGGCGAGGTTCGACGAAGCCTCGGCCGGAGCGATCACATAATATGCAGGCAGCGCATATTTCGTGTGCGGCAGAGAAATATCGACAATCTCGGCACCTGCTGCTTTCAGCATTTCGGCCCCATCGGCCCACAGCTTTTCAATCTCGGCGGGCATGCCCTCCATGCGGTATTCTTTAGGAATCCCGATTTTCTTGCCCTTGATGTCGCCGGTCAGCATCGCCTCAAAATTCGGGACGGCCAGTTCCGCGCTGGTGGAATCTTTCGGGTCGTGACCGCACATCGCTTCGAGCATGATTGCCGCGTCGCGCACGTTCTTGGTCATCGGGCCGGCCTGATCCAGCGAAGATGCAAACGCGATGATCCCCCAGCGAGAGCAGCGTCCGTAGGTTGGCTTGATACCGGTGATGCCGGTAAAGGCAGCAGGCTGGCGGATCGAACCACCAGTATCAGTACCGGTGGCAGCAAGGCACAGATCTGCAGCCACAGCAGAGGCAGAACCACCCGATGAGCCGCCCGGCGTAAGCTGCGCGTCGTCGTTACCACGGCGCCACGGGCTGACCGCGTTGCCGTAGATCGATGTTTCGTTGGACGAACCCATGGCAAATTCGTCCATGTTAAGCTTACCCAACATTACCGCGCCTGAATCGGCCAATTGCTGGGAGACAGTGGATTCGTATTCAGGCTTGAAACCTTCAAGAATTTTCGAAGCCGCCTGCGAGGGGACACCCTTAGTACAGAACAGGTCCTTGATACCAATCGGCAAGCCACACATTGACGGGGCATCACCACCTTTGATCCGCTCATCCGCCGCCTTGGCGCGCTCGAGCGCGATCTCAGGCGTTTTGTGGACAAAAGCGTTCAGCGCATCTGCGTCATCAATCGCCTTCAGGCAGGATTCTGTCAGCTCGACAGAGGTTACGTCACCAGCGCGCAGCGCGTCACGAGCCTCGGCCAGGCCCAGTTTGTTCAGATCGCTCATGTCTTACTCCACAACCTTGGGAACGGCGAAAAAGCCTTCGCGTGCATCTGGGGCATTGGCCAGAATCTTGTCCTGCTGATTGCCATCAGTGACCACATCCTCACGACGCTTCAGGCGCATCGGCTCGACCGAAACCATCGGCTCGACACCTTCGACGTCTACTTCGTTCAATTGCTCGATGAACCCAAGAATGGTGTTGAATTCAGATGCCAGCGCCGGCAGCGCGTCATCCTCGACCTTGATCCGGGCCAGTTTGGCCACCTTGGCGGCGGTGCTTTGGTCAATCGACATGGGAACCCTCATATGCGTTACCCGGCATTTACCTGTCTGCCGCAGCAGTCGCAAGACCACTGGCAAACACTGTGCACAACGAACTCCCTGCCCTGTTCGAGTCGTTTTAGAAGTTGACCTAATCAAATTTGAATACCTGCTATGCACAGAAGTGAACCAGTTAGTTCACTTTCTCCATTGAAGACCGGCGGCGCCAACACTTAATGAAGTGAACGGAACAGTTCAGTTTGGAGAACGGCCATGAAATCCCTGATGATCACCCTTTCACTGACACTTGCAACATTGTCTGCGCCAGCAATGGCTCTGGGCATTCCTGATACCAACTTGACCCCCTTGCTGACTTTCCCCGACCAGTCAGCCGATCAGGTAACTAAGGATAAGTCCGTCATTCGCAAGTAACCGGATGATGATTGCAAGATGGCCGGGCCATTCCCTCCCCTATGGCCCGGCCCTGATACATATCTCTAAAACTCGCCCCCTACATCCAGCCTATTTATTCTCTGCTTCGCTTCTTTTCGATTGAATGCTGCCATCCGCTCAGCCATTCATTAACGTGAACAGATCAAGCTATCGCAGCGACATGCGGCACTACTTATGAAGCCAAGCAAGGACCGGAGCGAAAAATGAGCGCGCGGATGCAAAATGTGCTGGACGCCATTGATGCGGCCAACTCTGTCGACCCCAATATGGATGATAACCAGCCTGAAACACTGCTCTATGGAAAGCGGATGACTGCAGAGCTGAATCGCCTGTTCCCAGACGCCTCGGAACCCTTGCAGATCGCAGCACGTGGGCAACATGTCGAACGCTGGAAACTTGCACGATCCGAGTATCCGGAAGGTCGGACCGGGTATCTTACATGGCGACGCGCGCAAGGTGAACATCATGCTCAAGTTGTCGCAGATTTGATGGCGCAGGAGGGATACGAACAGGATCAGATTGATGCAGTGGGACGCATGCTGCGCAAGCAAGGCATCAAAAGAGACACCGAAGTGCAGGCCCTGGAAGATGTGATCTGCTTTGTCTTCCTGAAATGGTATTTTCAGCCCTTCGCCTCCAAGCATTCGGCTGAAAAGATTCAGAGCATTGTGGAAAAAACAGCACGCAAAATGTCTAATGAGGGTCGTGCGCGCGTTCTTGAAGAATTCGATTTACCCGAACAGCTTGCATCGGCTTTTCGAAACTGAATAAATCACAAGCATAGTATCATTTAGAGATTAACCTCGAATTTACCAATTGCCTGTCTTTTCGTTCAAAAGACATTTCCAAGAACTGAGTCTGCCATGTCCAAAAAACCGTTTCTGCTAATTGGCCTGATCAGCTTCCTGATGGGATGCCAGGAAATTCCGTCAAGCACGCCCGACGCAAAAGTAATTGCTGTTGGCGACTCGCTGATGGCGTGGAATTCCATGTCAGGTTCAGCCATTCCGGACGTCGTCGAACAGAGGATCGGCGCACCGGTTTTGGACCGATCGGCCTCGGCGGCATGGATGCAAACAAAATTCACCGACGATGGAAAGCCAACCTCAGGTGTTCAGGCTCAGTTCATCAAGGGTCAG
>NZ_SMMF01000949.1:54336-77452 GCF_009711355.1 Roseibium sp. RKSG952
GACCTGATGCTTGGTTGTGGATGTTCAAGATGCGGACCCGTTCTGGACAAGATGATTTCAGTCGATGGTCAATCCGGGCAGGTTCCCAGCTTCTTGCGCGAAATCCGCAAGTCCGGAACGAAAGTAATTTATGTAGGCTATCTGCGAAGCCCCGAGCTGATTACACCGATTGAACATTGCAAAAGCGAAGGTGACGAGTTTGAAGAGCGCATCGCGAAACTTGCCGAGCATGATGATGGCATCATCTATGTCTCTGCACAGGATGTCGCAAAACCAGGCGATGCCTCATATTTCTCGTTCGATCTGATTCACCCGTCCCGCAAATCGAGCCGTATCATCGGTGAGCGTGTCGCGGAGGTTATCAAGAGTTCCAGCTTCTGACGGCGACACATCACAGCTATGAAAATCGGCTGTGCACCATAGCTCTGCGATACACCTCGATCATCCATCCCAGCATGATGGCATTGAGAATGTGCCACATAAAATGAGTACCCAACGGCAAGCGGTTGCACATAGGCTCATCCAATGCGCGGAAAGTGATAGAGGCGATCAGGATCACTGCACCGATAGCTAAACCGCGCGCGGTATGCGGATCTCTGCCGCGCAGCAAGGCAGCGTAGATCAGGATCAAAAGAGGCACGGGCGCATAGGCTGCCGATCCACCGATCCCCGGAATAAATTGGAAAAGCGGAATTGTCAGTGCTGCGTAGGGAAAGAACAATGCGGTCAATCCCAGAGCCTGCCACGTTTTCAGTTTCCAGATGTCCCGGTTTACAGCGTAGATATAGACCAGAATGAACAATAAAATAGGGGTTGTATCTGCAATCGCAGCCCAAACCCGGGCATGCGTATGGAACAAATAGCTGCCTAACCCAATGATCGCCAGCAACGCTACCAGCAGGTTCGCCAATGGCATCCCCTGCCCGCGCACACGCAACCACATAATCAAGGCCGCAACCAGAAAAGCAGCATTTGTTACTGCGTTTACCGGCTCGGCCCAATAGGCGGGCGTCAACCGTTCGCAATATCCATCTATTTCACGCATCCATTCCATAGATTTTTACATAGTGGATGCTAGGCTGCGGCTAAACCACTTTCAGGAGGACAATTATGAATATCGTTTGGCTGGGGCATGGCAGCTTTCGTATTGAGGTCGCGGGACAGGTTCTTTTGATTGATCCATGGCTGACCGGGAACCCTTCACTTTCTGAGCAACATCATGACGAAGCAGTCCAGGATGCAACTCACATTCTCCTAACCCATGCCCATTTCGATCATGTCGTCGATGTGCTGCCTTTGGCCAAACACCTGAAGATTCCAGTAGTCGGACAATACGATCTGATGGGCTACTGGAGCGAGGCCGAAGGAATTGAGACCATTGGCTTCAACAAGGGGGGGACAGTGAACCTGAACGGCATCAAGGTCACCATGGTACCCGCTTCGCACAGCTCCACGTTTTCAACGCCCGACGGGGTGCGCACAGGCGGAACCGAAGTTGGCTTCATGATCGCCGCAGAGGGTCACATGCTCTATGTTTCAGGCGATACTGACATCATGGCAGACATGGATTGGATGGGTGATTATTATAAACCCGACATCGCAATCCTGTCTGCAGGCGGCCACTTTACGATGGACATGAAGGGCGCGGCTTATGCAGCAAAGCGATACTTTAATTTCAAGACCGTAATCCCCTGCCACTACAAGACATTTCCGATCCTGGAACAATCTGCTGAAGACCTGATCAATGGCCTCCCCGGCGTCAATGTGATCGAACCTGAAGTGATGAAAGCCATCAAGATCTGAAGTACTTACGACTAAGGTGTGCGGCGAGCCGATCGGTGCAAAGCATCAGTCGCCGCACCTAGCCTTTCTCTGCGCGAGAAAGAAGATCCTCAGCAAATCGGCGGCTTCATCTGCTGCAATGCCGTCATAGATCTCAGGGGTGTGGTGTGCCTGTGGGTGCGAAAACACCCGCGCCCCATGCGCAACGCCGCCGGATTTCGGATCAGACGCCCCATAGTAAATTCGGCGTATGCGTACGGCAGCTAACGCTGCCGCGCACATGGCACAAGGCTCAAGGGTCACGTAGAGATCATGATCCGGCAACCGTTCGGAACCTGTAGCGGCGCAGGCCGCGCGCAAGGCCAGGATTTCAGCATGAGCGGTGGGGTCTTTCATTTCCCGGGTCCGATTGCCTGCAGATGCAACGACCTGACCATCCCTCGACACAATGACCGCACCTACCGGGACTTCCCCCCGGTCTGCCGCTGCGCGCGCTTCCTGCAGCGCAAGTTCCATATACGATCTGAATGTCATGCCTTTGACTGCCCCAGAAACCCGGCTTTCGCAAGTCGCCGGGATGCGTTATGGCCTGAGGATGAGCAACACTCCTCCTCCCGGCGACCGGATCGCCAAAGTACTGGCCCGCGCAGGCATCGCCTCGCGCCGCGAGGCTGAACGCATGATCGAAGCCGGCCGTGTGACGGTTAATGGTAAGGCGATTGACAGCCCTGCCCTGAACGTCACAGCCCGGGACAAGATCACGGTCGATGGCAAACCCGTTTCCGAGCCCGAGCCCGCCCGGTTGTGGCTGTATCACAAGCCTGTGGGACTGGTGACAACAACACGAGATGAAAAAGGTCGAACAACGATCTTCGACGAGTTGCCCGAGGATATGCCCCGGGTGATGAGTGTCGGGCGACTGGACCTGAATTCCGAAGGCCTGTTGTTGCTGACAAACGATGGCGGCATCAAACGCAAACTGGAACTTCCGGCAACCGGCTGGCTCCGTAAATATCGGGTCCGGATCAATGGCCGCCCGAAAGATGAAGACTTCGCGCCACTTCGCAAGGGTCTTGTGATTGACGGGCAAAAGTTTCAGCCAATGACGGTTGCACTTGATCGGCAGCAAGGTGCAAACGCTTGGCTGACTATCGGGCTGCGCGAAGGCAAAAACCGCGAAATTCGCCGCGCCATGGAAGACATCGGCTATAGCGTAAACCGCCTGCTGCGCGTGTCCTACGGACCTTTCCAGTTGGGAGATCTTAAACCGGGTGAAGTCGAAGAGATCCGGCGTCGCGTGCTTCGTGACCAGCTGGGGCTTGAAGCAGAGCCCGATCAGAAGCCCAAAGCCAAACGGCCACAGCGCCCGCAAAGAAAAAAGGCCTCCGGCGGCAAGAATCCTCGCAATTGACGTTGGTTATGCAACCTTCCCCCTAGCGCCGGACCGGTGCTTCCACTAAATTTTCTATAAATGCGGCTACTAGGGGGCGCTATGTCCGGATCCGGAGTGCAAAAACTGGCCTACGCTGCGCTGCTTGTGTTGCTGTTCGGTGTATGTACCGGCTTGTTGGGGGGCTTATAGACGCATGGCTAAACGCTATGGCGGAAAATTCAGCCCCGACGGTGGAGGGTCGTCCGATGGTCAACCCGAGCGTGGACAATTCGACGGCGCCCGTGTGAATCCCGCAGGCGCCCGCGCAAACGTTTTGTTCCTGCCCGCTATCCCTCTGATCTTCTTGTCATTGAACGATGGCGCGGTCGGAATGATTATAGGCCTGATCGCGGCCGGTCTGCTAACTGCAGCAGCGCTGCTGTTGAGAGAGGGACTGAAGGCTGAAGCGGAATACAATGCACGTCGAACGGCAAGACGTCCTGCCTTTCCCCGCAAGATATTCTCCAGCGTTCTGACCGGCTTGGGTGCCGCACTGGCGTCGTATCGATCAGAGTTTGTGGATGCTGAAACCGCTTCACAGGTCAGCGTTCTGGCGCCTGTCCTCTATGGGGTCGCTGCGACTGCTCTGCATTCGGTCTCGTTCGGCCTTGATCCGATGAAGGATAAAGGAATGGAAGGCATCGATACCTTCCAACAGGATCGTGTCGCTCGTGTGGTTGAGGACGCGGAAACCCATTTGACCGAGATGTCGGACGCGATCAAACGCGCAGGTGATCGCAAGATCGAAGCGCGCGTTGAGCGGTTTCAAACCACTGCGCGCGATCTGTTCAGAACCGTCGAGGAAGATCCCCGTGATCTGGCCGGTGCTCGGAAATACCTGACGGTCTATTTGCAGGGCGCGCGAGACGCCACTGTGAAATTTTCCGATGTTTATGCCCGAACCCGCGATGCGCAGGCTTTGGCGGATTACTCTTCTTTGCTGGACGATCTCGAACAGAATTTCGCTGCGCGTACCCGCAAAATGCTTTTGGATGACCGCAGTGATCTGACGGTCGAAATCGACGTGTTGCGCGAAAGACTGCAGCGCGAAGGCGTCCGGTTGGACTGACCGGCTATTATTTGAGCGAGGAACATCTTCATGTCAGATGAAATCAAAAATAAGGCGGTCGAAGCTGAAACATTGGTTCAGGAAATCACTTCCGTGACCCTGCCGGAACCCGCAGCCGAAGTAGTCCCGCTTGAAGAGGCCGACGAACCCGTCAGCGCCGAAATCCGGAAGCGGATGGATGAGATAGACATGGGCAACACGAACTCGATTGTTGCCTTCGGATCGTCTGCGCAAGCAGAGTTGCAGGAAATCAGCCAGGCAATGCTGGCAGATGTGCGTAACAAGGATGTTGGTCCGGCGGGTGACAGCCTGCGTAATATCGTGACCACGATCCGCGGATTCTCGGTCAGTGAACTGGATGTACGGCGCGAACGCAGCTGGTGGGAAAGACTGCTGGGCAGAGCCGCACCATTCGCCAAATTTACCGCTCAGTACGAAGCAGTTCAGGGTCAGATCGACAGGATCACGGATGACCTGCTGGGGCACGAGCATACTCTGCTCAAAGACATCAAATCTCTGGACCTGCTCTACGAAAAGACGCTGGGCTTTTATGATGAACTGGCACTGTACATTGCAGCGGGCGAAGAAAAACTGACCGAGCTCGACAGTCAGGACATTCCAGAAAAAGAGGCCGAGGTTAAGGCCGCACCCGAAGAAGATCAGGTGATGAAAGCGCAGGAGCTGCGCGATCTGCGCGCTGCTCGTGATGATCTGGAACGCCGTGTACATGACCTGAAGCTGACCCGACAGGTGACAATGCAATCGCTTCCGTCGATCCGTCTGGTTCAGGAAAACGACAAGTCGCTGGTCACCAAGATCAACTCGACACTGGTGAACACAGTCCCCCTGTGGGAGACACAGCTAGCGCAGGCCGTTACCATCCAGCGCAGTGCCGAAGCTGCAGCAGCGGTACGCGACGCGAATGATCTGACCAACGAGTTGCTGACTTCGAACGCGGCCAATCTGCGTCAGTCGAACAAGATGATCCGCGAAGAAATGGAGCGTGGAGTGTTCGACATCGAAGCCGTGAAGCAGGCCAACGCAGATCTGATCGGTACGATCAACGAAAGCCTTGCGATTGCCGACGAAGGCAAGGCCAAGCGTGCGGCTGCCGAAGTAGAACTTCAGAAGATGGAAACCGAATTGCGCGACACTCTGGCCGCTGCAAAGGCACGCAAAGATGGAATCGGCGACAACGCCGGAACTGCGGTTCCGGGCTAAGGCGGGTTGATCGTGCGGCAGTACATTTCGGTGAGGCGTGTTCTGGCGGGACTATCACTCTTGGCTCTGGCCAATTGTGATACAGCGCTGACCACATCTATACCGCCGCAACCCCGGCCTGTGCAGCCACAGGTCCCGGCGAATGCCTATGTTGCGCCTTCGGCCGCCAGTCTTGATCTGGCCCGCTACTATGAACGGGTGCAAAGCAACCTTCTGACGCGCGGCTTGCTCAGAACAGATGGGGGTGGACCAGACACCCCGTATGACGCCGAAGATCTGGCCAAGAACTTTGAGGCCATCGCGTTTTATAGCGAATATCCGGGACAGTCGGTTGCAACCAGCCGGACCCGAACCAGCGGGCAGCTCAGCCGCTGGTCTGGCCCGGTTCGCATCGGGCCGGAATTTGGTCCATCCGTCCCACCTGAACGCCGCAAAGAGGACACTGCGCGAATTGAATCCTATTCGGCCCGCCTTGCCCGTCTGACCGGGCATTCGGTATCGACTGTCAACAGAAATGCCAATTTCCACGTCTTTGTGGCTGGCGAAGATGATACCGCTTACGTACAGGCGCGCCTTAAACAGCTGATCCCGGGCATCGGTCAAAAGCAGCTGGATCTGTTCGATAAGCTGCCCAAATCGTTCTATTGCTTTGTCTTCGCATCGGCCACCAACGGCTCGCCCCACACCTACACGCGCGCGGTTGCGCTGGTGCGTGCCGAACATCCGGATCTGGTTCGGCTCAGCTGCATTCACGAAGAAATCGCACAAGGTTTGGGGCTGCCGAACGACAGCCCGTCTGCACGGCCTTCTATCTTCAACGATGATGACGAGTTCGCCCTGCTAACAAGTCACGACGAAAAACTACTGACACTGCTTTATGATCCGCGCCTGAAACCCGGCATGACAGCTGATGAGGCGCGGCCTGTGGTGCGGATCATTGCACGCGAATTGATGGGTCAGTCGCTCTGACCCCAAGGACAGGAGAACCCAAATGGGAATTTTCGATTTTCTGACCGGAGAATTTATTGATGTCATCCATTGGGTTGATGACACCCGGGACACTATGGTCTGGCGGTTCGAGCGTGAAGGGCATGAGATCAAATACGGCGCCAAGCTAACCGTACGCGAAGGTCAGGCCGCCGTTTTCGTGCATGAAGGGCAATTGGCAGACGTGTTCACGCCGGGTCTATACATGCTTGAAACCAACAACATGCCGATCCTGACCACGTTGCAACACTGGGATCACGGCTTTCAGTCGCCTTTCAAGTCTGAGATCTATTTCGTCAACACCACCCGTTTCAACGACCTGAAATGGGGAACCAAAAACCCGATCATGCTGCGGGACCCGGAATTCGGACCAACGCGCATTCGCGCCTTCGGAACATATACCGTTCGTGTCAAGGACCCTGCCAAATTCCTTGTTGAAATTGTCGGGACCGATGGTGAATTCACCATGGACGAAATCAGTTATCAGATCCGCAATATCATCGTTCAGGAATTCAGCCGCGTTATTGCAGGATCGGGCATTCCGGTTCTCGACATGGCAGCGAACACTGCTGATCTTGGCAAACTGATTGCGGCCGAGGTCTCTCCGGTTCTTGAAGGCTATGGGCTGGAAATGCCCGAGTTCTATATCGAAAACATCTCGCTGCCCCCAGCGGTCGAGGCCGCCTTGGACAAGCGCACCTCGATGGGGCTGGCTGGTGATCTGGGTAAGTTCACACAGTATTCTGCGGCAGAAGCCATGACAGCTGCGGCCAACAACCCCGGCCAAGGCGGCGGCATGGGTGCAGGCCTTGGCATGGGAATGGGCATGGCAATGGCACAACAGATGTCAAACATGGCAGCGGGTCAGCCAAGCGGCCCGTGGGGATCGCCCGCCCCCGCTGCTCCGCAACCGGCAGCGCATGCGGCCCCGCCTCCTCCGCCACCGGTCGAGCATGTCTGGCATATCGCGGTCGACGGGCAAACCAGCGGGCCATTTTCCAAGGCCAAAATGGGACGCATGGCGACTGATGGGGAAATCACCCGGGACACACATGTCTGGACCGCCGGTCAGGACGGTTGGAAGAAAGCTGGCGATGTTCAGGAATTGGCACAATTGTTCACGATCCTGCCTCCACCCCCTCCGGGGGCGTGAAGCAGGTTTGGACTGACTTTACGGCATTATCGGCTCTGACCAACAAGGCGATCTGAGGATGAGCGAAAACGAGCACCGCTTTCCCTGCGACCAATGTGGCGCAGACTATCGGTTCAACCCCGGCGATGGCACATTGACCTGTGATCATTGCGGGCATTCAGAACCGATATCGAGCGGTCCCTGGGGTGGCGCAAGTCTTCGAGAGCTGGATTTCGATACTGCAATCGCAGATCGTCTGCCCGAGACAGAGATCGAGGAAACCCGAGTTATGAGTTGCCCGAATTGCGCAGCTCAGGTCGAGTTTGATCCTAACACCCATGCAGCCGAATGCCCGTTTTGTGCCACGCCAGTTGTAACCGACACAGGAGTGAACCGACATATCAAGCCACGGGGCGTTTTGCCTTTTGCGCTTGATGAAAGATCGGCGCACAAGGCGATGGGCGATTGGTTGGGCCGTTTGTGGTTTGCACCAAATGGGTTGAAAGAATACGCGCGCAAGGGACGAAAAATGCAAGGCATTTACGTGCCTTACTGGACCTTCGATGCCGATACAAAATCCAGCTATCGCGGCGAACGGGGTGTTGTTTATTATGAAACACGAACCGTTATGCGCGACGGAAAACCAGTCCAGCAGCAGGTTCCCAAGGTACGCTGGACACCAAAATCCGGACGTGTCGCCCGCTTCTTCGACGATGTACTGGTGCTGGCCTCACGCTCGTTACCTAAAAGCTATACTGACGCCCTAGAGCCATGGGATCTTCCGGCCTTGGAACCCTATCAACCGGAATACCTAGCCGGGTTTCGGGCCGAAGCCTACACTGTTGAGCTGCAGGAAGGATACAAGGAAGCCCGTCAATACATGGCGCGAGTCATTGAGCGGGATGTCCGATTCGACATCGGGGGCGACAGACAAAGGATTCACGCGCTAGAGACCGAAGTGCGGGATGTCACCTTCAAGCACATCCTGCTGCCGGTATGGATGGCAGCGTACAAGTACCGGGGCCAGACCTATCGTTTTGTGGTGAACGGCCGTACCGGCCGGGTTCAGGGTGAACGCCCCTGGTCTGCGATTAAGATTACCGTTGCAGTTGTTCTGGGTTTGCTTGTTGCAGCTGGCGTCGGCTACCTGCTGGCCACGGGCCAAAAATAGCCACCGACGACCGAAACACATTAGCTAGGGTTTCGGTCACTTAGCCCCTTGCACATCTCAAATGTCACCTCCATCCTGCCGCGCGTTGGATTGGGGGGAGGCCATCCGTGACATTCGCAGCCTTGAACTCGCTTCTTGATCAGCGCCATTCCTGTCGCGCTTTCCAGCGCGATCCGGTGCCCAAAGCCCAGATCGAACAAATCCTGTCCAGCGCGATGCGTGTTCCCAGTTGGTGTAACGCCCAGCCTTGGCAGGTCGTCGTTACCAACGGTAAAGACACGGATGCATTCCGTGAAGCACTTCAGATTGAGGCGGCGACAGGCACCCCTGCCCCGGACCTACCATTCCCCAGCTCGTATTCCGGTGTTTATCAGGATCGCCGCCGCGCCTGTGGCTGGGCACTATATGAAGCCGTCGGGATCGAAAAAGGCGACCGCGCTGCATCGGCTAGGCAGATGATGGAGAATTTTTCTCTGTTTGGAGCACCGCATTGTGCAATCATCTCGAGCCCTGCCGAATTGGGCGCGTACGGCGCAATGGACTGTGGCGGATTCGTAACAGCCTTTTCGCTTGCCGCTCAAGCATTGGGAATCGCCACAATCCCACAGGCAGCTGTCGCAGCTTATGGCCCGTTTCTGCACCGATACTTTCAGATACCGGATGATCGCCTGATCTTGTGTGCGATTTCCTTTGGCTACCCGGACAGAGAACACCCGGCCAACGCGTTTCGAACCGAGCGCGCATCAGTGGAAGAGATTGTCGATTGGCGCGGTTAATCCGCCCGCCCAACCCCCGAAGTGAGGACAAGCTATGCGGGCCTTGATTCAAAGAATCACTCAGGCATCAGTTTCAGTGGACGAGGCAGTCATCGGACGGTCAGGCCCCGGGCTGCTGATCCTTGTATGCGCGATGCAGGAAGACGATGAGACCAAGGCAGAACAGCTCGCCGCGAAAATTTCCAAGCTCCGCATTTTCAAGGACGACAATGGCAAAATGAACCGGTCGATACTTGATATCAACGGTTCCGCATTGGTGATCAGTCAATTCACCCTGGCGGCAGATACCTCCCGCGGAAATCGACCCGGTTTCGCCACGGCCGCTCCGCCTGAAACCGGCAAACATCTTTACGAAACATTTGCTCGGCAACTGGTCACCCTCGGCGTGCCCGTCGAGACCGGGGAGTTTGGTGCCGATATGGCAGTAGAACTGGTCAATGACGGGCCAGTGACAATCTGGATGGAAAGTTAATGACACAAGCAACGCAAGCCGTAGAGATCTGGAAGGCCGGTGTCGCGGCTGTCGACGGATACAACGCGACCCAAAAGGCCTTGGGTTCAGTACCGAAGCCCGATCGCATTCTGGCTGTTGGCAAACCCGCTGCGGCGATGGCCAGCGCTGCATTGGATCACTTTGGACAGGTCCCAACCTTGGTCGTCACCAAGGATGGACATGCTGATGATCTGCCTTCGCACGTCCAGTTGATTGAAGCATCCCATCCTGTGCCCGACGCACGGAGCCTTACCGGAGGTCGTGCATTGCGCGAAGCCGTTGAGGCGATGGGTCAGGAAGAGCACTTGCTGTTACTCGTCTCAGGAGGTGCTTCGTCATTGGCCGAAGATCTGGTCCGGGGCAAAACCCTTGATGATCTTGCGGCGCTGAATAAGGATCTGTTGTCCACAGGCTTAGACATTCACGCGATGAACGCTGAAAGGCGCAAAATATCACAGATCAAGGGAAGCGGCCTACTGTCACGTTTCTCCGGCAAACGGGTCACTGTTCTGGCGATATCTGATGTTCCGGGCGACGACTTGTATGTGATCGGTTCCGGGATCGGAGCCCTGCCCGATACACCTGCATTTCAGGCAACCGCATCCATTATCGCCTCAAATGCCCATGCTCGGGCCGATGCGGCAGAGGCTGCACAAAAGGCTGGCTACGCAGTTCATCTGAACGAAGAAGCACTACACGACGACTACTTGGCAATTGCCGCCAAGATTGGCGCGCAAATTCGCAATATGGAACCCGGCGCCATGATCTTTGGTGGCGAACCAACAGTCACGTTGCCAGACAAACCTGGTCGCGGTGGCCGCAATCAAGCGTTGGGGCTGGCGCTGGCACGTGAGATTGCGGGCTGCGAGGGCATTACGGTCGTAATCGGAGGAACGGATGGCACCGATGGCCCGACCTCTGCTGCAGGCGCAATGATCGATGGCACCACATGGGCTGAGGGTGCTGAGAGCGCCCTGAGCCGAGCGGACAGCGGGAGCTTTCTGGATCAGGCTGGCGCCCTGTTGGTGACAGGTCCGACCGGCACCAATGTTATGGACCTCATTGTCGCTATAAGGGTTTAGATTGACGTTTTTACCCTTCAAGAACATGGCAAACAACCCGAGACTGAACAAATGACGCGCGCACCGAATTCGCTCTGCGACATAGAAGAAATCCCTGACTTAGGTATCCGGCTTTCCGATGGTTGCCGCTTGTCGGCTCGTGTCTGGCGGCCAACCGATTCTGAACAGTCCCCTGTTCCTGCCATTCTTGAGTATCTGCCCTATCGAAAGCGTGATGGCACGACGGCGCGGGATGCGCTTACTCATCCCTGGTTTGCCAAACGTGGTTATGCCTGTATCCGCGTTGACATGCGTGGCAATGGCGACAGCGAAGGGCTGATGGAAGACGAGTACACCCAGCAAGAGTTGGATGATGCTGTCGAGGTCATCGAGTGGCTGTCACAACAACCCTGGTGCAGTGGATCCATCGGCATGATGGGAATCAGCTGGGGCGGCTTTAACGCATTGCAAGTGGCAGCGATGCGCCCCGACCCGCTCAAGGCTATTATTACACTCTGCTCAACGGCAGATCGGTACGCGGATGACATCCACTACAAGGGTGGATGTCTTTTGAACGAAAACCTCGGCTGGGGGGCCACCATGTGGTCCTATTCCTCACGTGCACCCGATCCGGAGCTTCGGTCGAACTGGCGCGAGCTTTGGCTGGACCGTCTTAAGAATGAACCGTTCCTGCCCTCCGTCTGGTTGCGGCATCAGGCACGTGATGAGTACTGGCAGCATGGATCAGTCTGCGAAGATTTTTCGGCGATCCAGGCGGCAACGCTTGCCGTTGGTGGATGGGGTGACGCCTACAAGAACACTGTTCCGTTGCTGGTTGAACAGCTGGAAGCCCCAGTAAAGGGGATCGTTGGCCCTTGGGTGCATAAGTATCCACACTTTGCGGTACCCGAACCAAGGATTGGGTTCCTGCAGGAAGCACTTCGGTGGTGGGACCATTGGCTGAAAGGTCTGGACACCGGGGTGGCCGATGATCCGGATTACCGAGCCTACCTGATGGATGGCGTACGCCCTGCCCGCTGGTATGCAGAGCGCCCCGGTCGCTGGGTGGCCGAAACATCGGGTGCAACGTCTCATATGCCAACGGTGACCATGTCTCTGACAGATGCCGGGTTGGGCGATAGTGGTTCGTTGAGTGCACGCATTCGCTCACCTCACCATTGCGGTATGGATGTCGGAGAGTATTGCGCCATCTGGCTGGGCCCGGATCTGCCGGGCGACCAGCGGGCTGATGATTCTTTGTCAGCCTGTTTTGACAGCTCGCCGTTAGACAATGACATGGACATCGTCGGCGCGCCGCGTATCCGCCTCAAGGTCAGTTCAGACAAGGCGCAAGCGCAAGTTGCGGTGCGGTTGAACCATGTCCATCCCGATGGGGCGTCGACAAGAATCACCTACGGTGTATTGAATTTGTCCCATCGTGACAGCCATTCCGACCCGGCCTCGCTCACCCCGGGCGCGATATATGAAATTGAACTGGATCTGGATCAGATCGCTTATCGAGTTCCAAAGGAGCACCGTCTGCGCGTCGCCGTTTCAAGTGCCTACTGGCCACTGATATGGCCATCACGTGAGACAGCAGAGCTGCACCTGACCGAAGGCGAGATCACAATTCCGCGACGGGAAACGGCAATATCGGACGAATGTGCATTTCCGCCACCGGATGCCGAAGAGCCCTGGAAGATCAAAACGCTTCGCGATTCTGCCAATTCACGCCGCGTGGAAACCGATATGAACACCGGAGAAGTCAAACTCATTATCGAGGATGACTTTGGACTGGTTGAAGATTGCGATCATGGCCTGATCAGCGGTGGCTCTGCTCAAGAAATCTGGACGATTCACCCGGATGACCCTCTTTCCGCACGAGGTGCCTGTGATTGGACACAGGAACAGAAACGCGGCAATCTAAGCCTGAAAACCAATACCAGCTGCGAAATGTGGTCCGACACCGAGAATTTTCATCTTCGTGCAACTATAAATGCCTTTGAAAATGATGTGTTGGTGTTTTCGACAACCAAGGAGGACACCGTAGCACGTAAGCTGATGTAATTTCCGGCGACCAAAAGGCAGGACATTAAACCTTGCCCGGTCGGCCGAAATACGCCAACGTTGACTCACGCGTCAATAAAAAGCCCGCCAAGGGCATAAACACTATCAACTGGGAGATCCTTGGATGAAAGAACAACTCACTCACATGACTGGTCAGGTCACGGCAGGTAAAATGACCCGCCGCGAATTCATGGGTAAGGCCGCCGCGCTCGGCGTTTCCGCTGCCATGGCCAGCACAATGTTTGCCGACGCCGCGCGTGCGGCGGGCCCGAAAAAGGGCGGCGACCTGAAACTGGGTCTGCAAGGCGGTGAGTCGACCAACTCGCTGGACCCGGCGACTTATGCAAGCTCGGTTCCTTACATGAACGGCCGCCACTTCGGCGACACGCTGGTCGAAGTTGCTCCGGACGGAACCATCGAAGCACGTCTGGCCGAAAGCGTGGAAGGCAGCGCCGACGCGAAAGTCTGGACCTTCAAGCTGCGCGACGGTGTCGAATTCCACAACGGCAAAACCATGACCAGCGAAGACGTGCTGAAAACCATGGAACGCCACTCGAACGAAGACTCCAAGTCCGGTGCCCTGGGCATCATGAAGGGCATCGAGTCGATGAAGGCCGATGGCAACAACTTCCAGGTCACCTTGACCGAGCCGAACGCCGACCTGCCATATCTGATGGCTGACTATCACCTGATCATTCAGCCTGATGGTGGCATGGACAACCCTGCTGCGGGTATCGGCACAGGCCCATACAAGCTGGAAGTTGATGAGCCGGGTGTACGTCACCTGTTCAGCAAGTTCGAAAACCATTGGAGCGACTACGGTCACTTCGACAGCGTTGAGAACGTTGTGATCAACGATACCACGGCACGTACTGCAGCTCTGCAGTCCGGTCAGGTTCAGATGGCCAACCGTATTGAACCAAAAGTTGCTGATCTGCTTTCGCGCGCACCGACACTGACCGTGCAGTCCACACCGGGCCGTGGTCACTATGTGTTCATCATGCACTGCGATACCGCACCGTTCGACAACAATGAACTGCGTACCGCTCTGAAGTACGCCATCAACCGTGAAGAGATGGTTGAGAAGATTCTGCGCGGCTATGGTTCGGTCGGAAACGACATGCCCATCAACGCGGCCTACCCGCTGTTTGATGAGACGATCCCGCAGCGCGAGTTCAGCATCGAAAAAGCGGCAGAGCACTATAAAAAGTCCGGCCATGACGGATCGCCGATCATCCTGCGCACCGCAGACGGTGCATTCCCGGGTGCGGTGGATGCTGCAGCCCTGTTCCAGCAGACCGCTGCTCAGGCCGGCATTCCGCTGGAAATCGAGCGCGAGCCTAACGATGGTTACTGGTCCGAAGTCTGGAACGTTCAGCCGTTCTGTGCATCGTACTGGGGTGGCCGTCCGGTTCAGGACCAGATGTACGCAACTGCCTATCTGTCGACAGCCGACTGGAACGACACTCGTTTCAAAGTCAAAGAGTTCGACGACATGCTGTTCGCTGCACGCGCCGAACTGGACTCCGACAAGCGCAAAGGCATCTACTCTCAGATGGGTATGATGTTGCGTGACAACGGTGGTCTGATCTGCCCAATGTTCAATGACTTCGTCGATGCTGTCAGCAACCAGCTGGACGGATGGGACACCGATCCCAACGGCGAACTGATGAACGGTCAGGTTTCGCGTAAGATGTGGTTCGTCTGATACGGATCCTGACATATGCATCCAATCATCAAACTGGTGTTCCAGCGCTTAGCGCTGGGACTCCTGCTCTTGTTTGGCGCTTCGGCCCTGATTTTTGGCCTGACCGAAGCCCTTCCCGGAGACGCAGCGCAAGCCGTCCTGGGCCAGTCCGCAACCCCCGAAGCCCTGGCGAACCTACGCGAAGAAATGGGCCTCAATCGTCCCGCTCTGACGCGCTATTTTGAATGGCTGGGCGGAATCGTCCAGGGTGATCTGGGCCAATCCCTCACCAACAGACTGGACATTGCCGAATCCGTTGGCAGCCGTCTGGGCAACACTCTTTTTCTGGCATTCTGGGCCGCTATCGTATCGGTTCCATTGGCCATTTTCCTTGGTCTGCTGGCCGTGCGCTATCGTAACCGCTGGCCTGACAAGCTGATCTCGGCAGTCACACTCACCACGATCTCGATCCCCGAATTTCTGATCGGCTATGTCCTGGTTTACTTCATCGCGGTGAAGCTGGGCATGTTCTCGCCTCTGGCTATGATCAACGACAGCATGTCGTTCGGACAGAAACTGAACGCGATCGCCCTGCCGGTGATCGTTCTGACCATGGTTGTTCTGGCGCATATGATGCGGATGACCCGCGCCGCGATCCTGAACGTGATGCAATCGGCTTATGTCGAAACTGCTGAACTCAAAGGTCTCAGCAATTTCAAGGTCATCTACCGTCACGCTTTCCCGAACGCGATTGCCCCGATCGTCAACGTTGTCATGCTGAACCTTGCCTATCTGGTGGTCGGCGTCGTCGTCGTCGAAGTGGTGTTCGTCTATCCCGGTATGGGACAGTATCTGGTGGACCACGTGACCAAACGTGATGTTCCGGTGGTTCTGGCCTGTGGTGTGATCTTTGCCGCCATCTATATCGGACTGAACATGATTGCAGACATCGTTGCCATTCTGGCCAACCCAAGGCTGAGGCATCCGAAATGAAGAACATACCTATCTCTGCAATGATCGGACTGGCGTTCACAGGCCTTTACTTCATCATCGCGGTATTTGCGCCTCTGCTGGCCCCTTACGGAATGGCCGAGGTCGTCGGCGATGTCTGGGAACCATCCAGTTCACAGTTCTGGCTGGGCACTGACAACATCGGACGCGATCTTCTCAGCCGCATGATCTACGGCGGACGCACAACGATCTTCATCGCCACGGCCGCAACGATCCTCAGCTTTGTAACTGGCTCGATCCTTGGCTTTCTGGCCGCGGTTCTAGGCGGTTGGGCCGATCAGGTCATGTCGCGGACGGTTGACCTGATCATGTCGATTCCGTCGCTGATTACCGCGCTGGTGGTTCTGGCGATGGTACCGGTGACCATCCCGGTACTGATCGTCGTCATGGGCCTTCTGGACGCCACGCGCGTCTATCGTCTGGCCCGCGCGGTCGCGGTGGATATCGCCGTAATGGACTATGTCGAAGCCGCTAAACTGCGTGGTGAAGGTCAGACCTGGATCATCTTCCGTGAGATCCTGCCCAACGCACTGTCGCCTCTGGTGGCTGAACTGGGCCTGCGGTTCATCTTCATGGTTCTGTTTGTCTCCACCCTGTCGTTCCTGGGTCTGGGCGTTCAGCCGCCGCTGGCCGACTGGGGCGGTATTGTGAAGGAAAACAAGGACGGCATCGTCTACGGCATTGGCGCGGCCCTCTACCCCGCTGTGGCCATCGCAACGTTGGCGATCTCGGTCAACCTTGTGGCTGACTGGATCCTGAACCGCACCACATCGCTGAAAGGAGGTCGGGGATGAGTGATACCCTTCTCAAGGTCCGTGACCTCAAAATCGGTGCGACCGTTTATCCGCCGGGCGAAAAGCCCCATGACATCGAAATCGTGCACGGGGTCAGCTTTGACCTCGAGCGCGGCAAGGTGCTGGGACTGATCGGTGAATCCGGAGCCGGTAAATCCACCATCGGTCTGGCCTCGATGGCTTATGGCCGCGGTGGTGTGAAGATTACCGGCGGCGAAGTCTGGGTGAACGGCCGCGATATCATGAAGTCCTCTTTGGGGGATATTCGCAATCTGCGTGGCGGTGAGGTGACCTATGTCTCGCAATCCGCCGCAGCATCGTTCAACCCGGCCAAGAAGATTATGGATCAGGTTGTCGAAGCGGCCGTAGAGCACAAGAAATTCTCGCGTAAGGAGGCTGAAGCCCGCGCGCGGGAACTCTTTGCCAAGCTGGGTCTGCCTGATCCGGACAATATCGGTGATCGCTACCCGCACCAGGTCTCGGGCGGCCAGCTGCAGCGTTGCATGACAGCGCTGGCTCTGTGTCCCGAGCCTGATCTGGTTGTGTTCGATGAACCCACCACAGCGCTGGACGTTACCACTCAGATCGATGTTCTGATGGCGATCAAAGAGGCTATCGCAGATACTGGTGTTGCCGCGCTCTATATCACGCATGACCTCGCGGTCGTTGCGCAGGTGAGCGATGACATCATGGTTCTGCGGATGGGTAACACCGTCGAATACGGCCACACCGATCAGATCATCAACAACCCACAGGAAGAGTATACCAAGGCACTGGTCTCGGTCCGCTCGATCGAGCACGAAGAGAAGAAGCCGACGCCTGAACCGGTGTTGAGCGTTGACGGGATCACCGCGCGCTACAAAGGGCTGAACTTCGACGTGCTGCACAACGTCAATGTCGAGCTTCATCCGGGGCAGACGCTGGCGGTTGTGGGGGAATCCGGTTCGGGTAAATCAACGCTTGCACGGGTGATCACAGGGCTGCTGCCTCCACGCGATGGTGAGATCACCTTCGCGGGCCGCAAACTATCGCCCGATCTGGCAGGACGTACCCGCGAGGACCTGCGAGAGCTGCAGATGATCTACCAGATGGCTGATGTGGCGATGAACCCGCGTCAGACGGTTGGCACGATCATCGGCCGACCGCTGGAGTTCTATTTCGGTATGCGCGGCGCTGAGAAGCGTAAGCGGATTATCGAATTGCTGGATGAGATCGAACTCGGTGAAAAGTTCATGGACCGCTATCCGGCGGAACTGTCCGGTGGCCAGAAACAGCGTGTCTGTATTGCGCGATCACTGGCGGCGAAGCCAAAGATGATCATCTGCGACGAGGTCACCTCGGCGCTCGATCCGCTGGTGGCGGACGGTATTCTCAAGCTGCTGCTGGATCTGCAGAAGATCGAGGACGTCGCCTATCTGTTCATCACTCACGATCTCGCAACGGTCAAAGCAATCTCTGACTCGATTGCCGTGATGTATCAGGGCCGTGTGGTTCGCTATGGTTCCAAATCGCAGGTTCTGAGCCCGCCGTTTGATGACTATACAGACCTGCTGCTCAGCTCGGTTCCCGAGATGCATCTGGGCTGGCTGGAAGAGGTTGTTGCCCATCGTAAGATGGAGAGCGCGGGGAACTGATCCCTACCCTCTCTGTAACAACCCTATGAAACTTTGAAATCCCGGTGCTTGCACTACAGACAAGCGTCGGGATTTTGCTATTCGGGGCGCTAACGGGCGACCCTGAGCAAGCGAATCCGCTAGGATCACCTGAATACAAATACTGTCAAAAGGGTCATGAGATGGACCGTAAGCTGCTACTTATCATTCTGGACGGCGTACCATGGCGCAACTTTCGCCGTCTGTTCGGAAATCTCGAAGGCTGGGTCGACAGCGGTGAAGCACAGGTCTGGAAATTGCGGGCAGTTTTGCCGTCAATTTCGGCCAGTTGTTATGCCTCGATTCATACGGGTGTTACGCCGCAGGAACATGGTTGCACCGGCAACGGTAACGTCTTCCGACTGGATCATAAGGACATCTTCAGCCAGGTACGCGAAGCAGATGGCGTAACTGGCGCCGTGACCCACAGCTTCTGGTCGCAATTCTTCAACCGGCATCCGTTCGATTACGTCCGTGACATCGAGTATGATGAACCGGAAAGCAAAACCATCAATCACGGCCGGTTTCACAGCATGACCGGCTATGGGATAGCCAATCAGATGACGCCGTCGGATGTCGATCTGTTCGGAACTCTCACCAATCTTTGCCTGCGGTTCGGGTTGGATTATGGCATCTTGCACACTTGTACGCTGGATAGCATGGGACACCGCTTCTACCACGACTGCGAAGAAATGGATCATGCCTGCTTTGTCATGGACGAAATGCTGGCCCCGTTCATTCCGCGCTGGCGGCAGCTGGGCTACGAAGTGATCGTGACAGCCGATCATGGGCAAGATGAACGCGGCCATCATGGCGGGCGTGGTGCGCTGCAGCAGGAAACAGCACTCTACTACTTTGGAGACGCCAAGGGGCCTGATGCTGACTACGTGATTGACCAACTGCAGCTTGCGCCGACCATCCTGCAGCGCATGGGCGCACCTGTGGCCGACACGATGAAAGCCAAGTCTTTCCTGAGCTAAATACGACTTGAACCAATGATCAGGCTGCGTTTGTCAGCCTGATCAGTCATAGTTCCAAAGCCCCTGCCCCAACGCTTCGATTGCGACCGAAATCCGCTCAAAGCTATCGGCAGCACGTTTCACGCTGGTCCGGGCCCTCAGGTAGCCATGGATCAGACCCGGCTCATTGATCCAATGAGCTTGACCACCAGCCTCAACAATCTTGTTGCAGTAATCAGGCCCGTCATCTCGTAGGGGATCGCAATCGGCGGTCACTACGACGGTAGGAGGTAACTCAGAAAAGTCCGTGTCGTGCAGAGGCGCAAAGATTGGGTCATCCTCAGGCACATTGCCGTTGCAGCGCACCTTTTCGTAGAACAGGATTTCATCCCGCGTCAGCAGAGGCGCGTGCGCGTGTTCTATATACGACCCCTTGCTTGGGTCTCCGCCAAGACCGGGATAGATCAGAACTTGCCCGATGATACCTTCCAGTCGTCCGCGCGCGTAATGCGCAACTGCTGCTGCAAGGTTTCCGCCTGCGCTGTCACCAGCCAGAACAATGGGATCACCAAATTCTCCCATCGCCCAGTTGACGGCTGACCAGGCATCCTGAAACTGCGCCGGGTGCACATGCTCGGGGCATAGGCGATAGTCAACGGCGACGACTCGGTAACCAGTCTGAGAACAGATTTCAGCGCAGACATCATCATGGCTGTCTAATCCGCCGACTACAAAACCTCCGCCGTGAATATAGACGACGGTTCGCGTTGGTATCCCTGATGAATAAAGCCGAACCCCGACACCATCAGCTGACAGATCCTGTGCTTCTACACCCGCGGGACGAGGTTGGCGAAAATCCCGGCACATCTCGTCATAGACGCGGCGTTGATCTGTTATGGACAGATCAACAGCATCATCAGGATAGCTTTCAGCAGTGCGTCTTATGAACGCCCAAGTTTCCTCATCAATCAGACGTTCATAATCCATAGTCCCTCCCGGTCAGGCAGCCCACTCCCACGGCCGGGTGAACGATCCCAGCACTTTGCTGACATCGTCCTCGGACGAGCCGTTCGCGTCAAGCTGTGCGACGAGTCCACGCTTCTTATCATCGATCACCGACACGACACGTGCAGATACACCTGCGGTCTCCAGCGCTCCGTTGTAGATACGCGTGATCGCCTGCTTGCGCAGTTCGGGTTTGAACACCTTACCAACCGCCGTTTTGGGCAGTTCAGAAAGAATCGTCATGTGCTTGGGCTGCGCGGCACGTTCGTGGACATGCACTTTGCAATACTCCATCAGCTCTTCTTCGGTGGCCGAGGCCCCCTCGACCAATTCGACAAAGGCACAGGGCACCTCGCCAGAATGCGCGTCGGGCTGACCAATAGCACCGGCGAAGGCAACCGCATCGTGACCCAGCAAGGCCTCTTCGATCTCAGCGGGGTCAATGTTGTGACCGCCACGGATAATCAGGTCCTTCGCACGTCCGGTAATCCAGAGGTATCCGTCTTCGTCAAAACGGCCCAGATCGCCCGTCCGCAGGTATTTGTCAAAGTGGTAGAGATTCGTGTTCTTGTCGGCTTCGGTATAGGTGTTGCCGGCATACACCCCAGGGTTCGAAATGCAGATTTCGCCGATCTGGTCAGTGCTGCATTCGGTGGGCCCGTCTGGTCCATCCTGCAGGATTTTGACATCCGTATATGGGAACGGAATACCGATTGAGCCGATCTTTTTCTCGCCATCCACAGGGTTGCACGAAACCAAACAGGTTGCTTCGGTCAGACCGTAGCCTTCGACAATCGTGACACCCGTGGCTTCCTCAAAACGGCGGAACAGTTCAACAGGCAACGGAGCAGAGCCCGAAAAGGCCGTTTTCACGCTGGAGATGTCAGCGTCAACCGGACGCTGCATCTTGGCCGAGATCGCTGTTGGAACGGTGATAATGAACGAGACTTTCCAGCGTTCGATCAGCTTCCAGAAATTGTCGAACACGCCATCGCCGCGATAACCGGCCGGTGTCGGGAAGATGACATGCGCGCCGGACGAAACAGCCGCCATGACGATCACATGCACAGCGAAGACGTGGAACATGGGCAGTGGGCACATGATCACGTCATTCTCGTCAAACAGCAGCGTATTGCCCAGCCAACCGTTGTAGATCAGGCCGGAATACTTATGCTGTGCCACCTTCGGCATGCCGGTGGTTCCACCGGTATGGAAATAGCATGCAACGCGATCTTCTTTACTGTCCTCGAAGGTCAGAGTGGTGGGTTGCTTGGCCAATTCCTGATTGAAGTTCTTGTAGTCTGCATGGGCCAGATGCTCTTTGTCGCCCATCTTGGGACGCAGGAACGGGACCAGCCAGGATTTCGGCGGCGTCAGGTATCGGTTCAGGTCAATCTCAAGGATGGTATTGACGTTTGGTGCGTGGCGCACCGCTTCCTCGACCTTTTGGGCCACATCGGTTTTGGGGAAAGACTTCAGCGTCACAACCACTTTGGCCTTGGTCTCACGCAGGATTGCCGCGATCTGCTCAGGCTCAAGCAGCGGGTTGATCGGGTTCACGATGCCTGCGATCGCGCCACCCATCATTGTGACCAGCGTTTCATTGCAGTTCGGTAGGACATAGGCCACGACATCCTTTTCCCCGACACCCAAGGAGCGGAAAAGGTTGGCTGCCTGATTCACCTTGCCCAGTAGATCGGACCAGGTCAGCGTCTCAGCTTTGTCCTTCGGTCCCGATAGCAACTGGAAGGAGATCGCCTTGTGGTTTGGAAATTTCTCTGCCGTTCGCGACAACAACTGATGAAAGGTCACGGGGACGTCTCTATCCTCCCATGCCATTTCCTGCTCGATCCGCGCCTTGTCGTCCAACCCCACAAATGCCATGTGGTTCCTCCCCTTTTTTCTCCCATGTCGTGCACAGGCTATTGATGGCCCCCAAGATGGAAGCAAATTCAAGCCTGCGCAAGCGACGGCTTAGCCGCCGGATGAGAGAAAATGTAGAATGACGCTGCGACGGTTCGTGATTTGCCCGTACGTCACTTCATTCGGCAGCCACGCCATCGGTGAACTGAAGGCGCGCGAGACGGGCATAAAGACCGTCCTGCGCCACCAGATCCTCATGGGTACCCTGCGCCACGATCTGTCCGGCTTCCATCACGACAATACGGTCGGCTTTCTTCACCGTGGCCAAACGATGCGCCACGATTAGGGTCGTCCGGCCGGCACGCATCTGATCCACCGCACCCTGCACGGCCCGCTCACTCTCGGCATCAAGCGCCGATGTTGCTTCGTCCAGCAAGAGAACAGGAGCATCCCGCAGAATCGCACGTGCGATTGCGATACGCTGTTTCTGTCCGCCTGACAGCATCACACCGCGCTCACCTACGAAACTGTCATATCCCTCAGGCAAGGCTGAAATGAAATCATGCGCCGCGGCAGCCTTTGCCGCTTCTTCAACTTCGGCATCGGTCGCGTCCAGACGACCAAACCGGATATTCTCTCGCGCCGAGGCCGCGAAGATCACCGGATCCTGAGGAACCAGCGCCATATGCTGGCGGAAATCGTCGCGTTCAAGATCACGCAGATTCACACCATCCAGACTGACCTGGCCCGCATCCGGATCATAGAACCGCTGGATCATTTGAATGACGGTGGTCTTACCGGCACCGGACGGGCCGACGAAGGCAACGGTTTCACCGGGCTTCACATGCAAAGTCAGATGATCAAGTGCCAGAATGTCGGGGCGGGCCGGATAACGGAATGTGACGTCATCGAACCGGATGTCACCGCGTACGGGTTGCGCGAGTTTCTGGGGCC
>NZ_SMMF01000949.1:77565-78410 GCF_009711355.1 Roseibium sp. RKSG952
CAACAACTCGACCAGACGCTCGGTTGCCCCTGCGGCGCGCTGCAATTCGCTCCAGATCTCAGAAAGCGCTGCAACCGAACCCGCCATAATGACCGAATAGATAACGAACTGAACCAGAACGCCTTCGGTCATAACACCGTTGCGGACATCATTTGCACCCATCCACAACACGCCAACAATCCCGGAAAAAACCAAAAAGATAACGATGACGGTCAGCACAGCTCGGGTCTGAATACGTTTGAGGGAAACCACATAGGAGGTTTCCGTCATGTCTCCGAACTGTTTCCGGCTGGCCTCTTCATGCGTAAAGGCCTGTACGGTTTGTACCGCGCCCAGCGCTTCGCCCGCGTTACCGGAGGACGCCGCTATCCAATCCTGGTTTTCACGGCTGATGACGCGCAGGCGGCGCCCCAGCACCAAAATCGGCACAACCACAGCCGGGATCAACAACAGCACAAGACCCGTCAGCTTGGCCGAAGTCAGCAACATCAGCACCAATCCACCGACGAACATCAGCATATTGCGCAAGGCGATCGAGACCGAAGATCCGAGGACCGATTGGATCAGTGTCGTATCTGTGGTGATCCGGCTCAAAACTTCGCCCGTCATGATCCGTTCGTAGAACTCGGGGCTCATCCCGATGACACGATCAAACACTGCTTTCCGGATATCGGCGACAACCCGTTCGCCCAGACGCGTTACCAACGCGTAACGGATGCCAGTACCCACCGCCAGAACGGCGGCAATGCCCAGCGCCGCCATGAAGTACCAGTCCAGCAGTTCGCCATCTTCAATACGGAAATTGTCGATCACACGGCGAACCGCCAATGGCAACGTAAGCGACA
>NZ_SMMF01000949.1:78571-79614 GCF_009711355.1 Roseibium sp. RKSG952
ACGACAACACGCCCAGTTTCTTAGAGCCAGCCCTTTCTTCGCTGGCACCGGGTGCCGGGGTGGTGTCTTGGCTCGCGGACTGAGAATTTGCCATGTCTGGCCCTTGTGTCGTGATCGGGTCTAAGTCAACGCTTCTTGGCGACAGAGGTGATCGGGGTCAAGCAATGCGCGCGATTTACTACCCTTAGCGGGCTATTTGACGCAATCGATATCGGGCTGAGCTGGAGCGGGTAGACGGAATCGAACCGACATAGCCTGCTTGGAAGGCAGGGGCTTTACCATTAAGCTATACCCGCTCAGGTCTGGGCTGAGTAGTCCATGCGTCAGCGGTCGTCAAGAACCGAAATTGCACAATCCGGTCCTTTTGTGAAAGACCCCTGAAAGTTGGTTTGGCAATGGAATGCCCGCAGGATGCGTGACTACCCTCGCCCAATATATCCGGGCCAACAGATACGCGGAAACGAGCAGTAATTCGCGTATCAAAAAGTGATGTGTTTACGGATGTCGGTCGCGACAGGGTTAATTGTGTTGTTATCAACCTGTCACAAACGCGCCCTAAATCCACTTTCAATCAAACCGATTCAGACAGCCAGGAGCCATCCATGAAAGACGTTGATCTTACCACTATCTCCGCCGATGACTGGGACGAACTGCACTTCCCCCGCCCCGAAGAAAACGACTTTGACCGCGTCGTCGAACGCGCCATATCCCGTAGGGGATTTCTGGGCGGTGTGTTGGCATTCGGTTCGGGTGCGGCTGCAATGGGCGCTGGTCTGCTAAACTCGACTTCAGCGCAGGCCCAGACCGCTTCACGTTTCGCCTTTACTCCGATCGCCGCACAAACCGACGGCACTGTCCATGTACCCGAAGGGTATGAATGGAAAATCATGACGCGCTGGGGTGATCCGCTGTTCTCGGACGCCGACGGCTATGACATCACCGACGGTGGTCCTGTTGAAAAGTCGGATCGTATCTTCGGCGAAAACACCGACGGGATGGAAACCTTCGCGTTCCAGGGTCACGAGCTGATCGCGATCAACCAC
>NZ_SMMF01000949.1:79730-97970 GCF_009711355.1 Roseibium sp. RKSG952
TTCAGAACATTCAGGGCGTGACCGTGATGGAAATCACTGAAGGTCCCGATGGCTGGTCGGTCGTCAAAGACAGCCCCTTCAACCGTCGTATCCACCACAACACCCCAATGAAGATCGTTGGCCCTGCCGCCGGTCACGACCTGCTGAAAACCGAAGCCGATCCAACCGGCACATCCTCACTGGGTACCCTGAACAACTGTGGCGCGGGCAAAACGCCTTGGGGTACCTACCTGACCTGCGAGGAGAACTTTAACGGTTACTTCGGCTCCAGCGACGAAAACGCGACCTACGACCAGAAGGTTGCAGACGGGTTCAAGCGCTATGGCGTCAAGGCCGAAAGCTGGAACGGGTATGAGCTGTTCGATCCGCGGTTTGACACGTCGAAAAACCCGAATGAACCACACCGCGCAGGTTGGATCGTTGAGATCGACCCGACCAAGCCGGACAGCACACCGGTCAAGCACACTGGTCTGGGGCGTTTCAAGCACGAAAACGCTGAAGTAACGTTGGCTGCTGATGGCCGTGTAGTTGTCTACATGGGCGATGATGAACGTGGTGAGTATCTGTACAAGTTTGTCTCGAACGGCACCTACCAGCCGGGTAGCGAGACCGAGAGCCTGCTGAATGACGGCACGCTCTATGTTGCAAAGTTCAACGATGACGCAACCGGTGAATGGCTGGCACTGACGCCGGAAACCACTGGCATGGACGACGCTGAGATTGCGATCTTCACCCGTATGGCCGCGTCCAAAGCTGGCGGCACTACCATGGATCGCCCCGAATGGGTGGCGTCCAGCCCGGTTGCAGTTGAAGCCTATTGCTGCCTCACCAACAACAAGAACCGTGGCGTGAAGCCGAACGCTGGCGGTGATGACACATCGGTCAACGGACCAAACCCGCGTGAGGCAAACAAATACGGGCAGATTGTACGCTGGCGTCCGGCGAATGATGACCATGCGACCGAAGCGTTCGATTGGGATCTGTACGTGATGGCTGGTAACCCGACCGTGCATTCCGACGATCGTGCCGGATCTGACAACGTGAATGAGGGCAACCTGTTCAATTCGCCCGACGGCATGGTTATCGACTCGACCGGCCTGATCTGGATCCAGACGGACGGCAATGACGACAACGAGGAAGATTTCGCGGGTAACGGCAACAACCAGATGCTGGTTGGCGATCCGGTCACTGGTGAGATCGCGCGCTTCATGACGGGACCAACCGGTTGTGAAGTCACCGGTCTGGCGTGGTCCAGCGACCTGCGCACCATGTTTGTTGGCATTCAACATCCGGGCAGCAACTGGCCGGATGGTGGGACACCGCGTTCGTCGGTGATTGCGATCAAGCGAGCCGATAACGGTTTGGTGGGCTAACCAGACTGCTAAAAAACTACGCCTCCGGGATCATGTTCCGGAGGCGTTTCTAAAACCCGGCTTGCTAGATATCTTCCCCTGGTGGGGCCAGTAATCCACCCGGCGCTAACAAATGCCGCTCTGGAAGCCATGGATTGAGGACCAACGCTTCGGTTAAAGCTTCTCTCGCTTCCTCGGTGCGCCCCAAGCCAAGCAAGGTCAGGGCTCGACCGCTCAGCGCTGCCACGTGATTTGGCGACAAGGCAATCGCAGCATCCAAATCGACCAATGCAGCGCTGAAATTCTGCCTCAGGAAGTTTACAAAGGCTCGTTGATTGTAACCCTCCGCATATGCAGGGCAAAACTCGACAAGCGTGTTGAATGTTTCCAACGCACCAAGCAAATCCCATGCTTCGCGTCTGCGCATCCCCCGATCCAGAAGCGCTTGGGCTTGCTCTCCGGGGGCGTCCGTCCACAACTCCCACATTTGATTTGAGATTGCGCGTGCTTCCTGTTCAGTCTCGGCCTTCTGGATCTGAGCAACCAATGCATCCACTTCGGCTACGTGGTCAGCGGCTTCAGGACAGGTCTGGGCACTCAGAGGATTGGTAACCGCGATTGCTGCGGAAAGGATGGCTGCAAATCTGAACATTCTCCAATGATGGCGCGATTATGCATTCCGTCAACTTCAGGTGCCGACTGGTCCCGGCAATCCCACCTCCTTCACCGCCTCCATAGCAACGAAGGTTGAGGTATTCGCTACATGCGGCAAGGACGAAATCTTTTCGGCCAGAACAGCGCGATACTCTGACATCGATCCTGTCCTCACCTTAAGAAGGTAGTCGAAATTCGAAGCGATCATATGCGCCTGTTCAATCTCGGCGATCCGGCGAACGGCAGCATTGAATTCAGCCAGTGCTTTTTCGCGCGTGTCCGTCAAACGCACCTCGACAAAGGCGACATGATCCAGCCCCAGCCGGATCGGATCGAGCAAGGCGCGATAGCCGGTGATGATGCCTTCGGCCTCAAGCCGCTTAAGGCGCGCCTGCGTCGGAGACTTTGAAAGCCCGATCTGCCGGGCAAGGTCTGCCACAGAAATCCGTCCATCCTCAGACAGAATCGACAATATCGCCTGATCGAAACGATCAAGATCCGGAAAGCCCATTTGGATCGATTCCTCTCATTTTTTAAGGCATTTAGCCCATTAATTATCACACTTCAGGCCATTGTCCTGGGAAATCGCATGTATACTCGACAAAAGACCGGAGGACACATGTCTCACAGCCTACGTACTCATATCGACAGCCATACTTATGCGGACCAGTCTGCTGTACTGGAGAACCTTGTTTCTCAAGCCGCTCTCAGCCAAGCGGATCGTCACACCATCAGTGATGCAGCGGCGCAGTTGGTCCGGGATATTCGATCCAGCACCTCTCCGGGGTTGATGGAGGTCTTTCTGGCTGAGTACGGGTTATCAACCGACGAAGGTGTCGCACTGATGTGTCTGGCTGAGGCGTTGTTGCGCGTTCCGGATGCGGACACCATCGATGCGCTGATCGAAGATAAGATCGCCCCTTCAGATTGGGGCAAGCATCTTGGGCATTCGTCATCTTCCCTTGTGAATGCCTCAACATGGGCCCTGATGCTGACCGGCAAGGTACTGGATGAAGGAAAAACCTCACCCGTCAGCGCATTGCGTGGCGCAATCAAACGACTGGGCGAACCGGTGATCCGAACTGCCGTCGGTCGAGCAATGAAGGAAATGGGTCGCCAGTTCGTACTGGGAGAGACCATTCAATCCGCCATGGACCGTGCCAGTGGTATGGAAGCAAAAGGCTACACCTACTCCTACGACATGTTGGGCGAAGCAGCGCGTACCGAGGCGGATGCGGCGCGCTATCATCTGTCTTACTCGCGGGCAATCGCTGCGATCGCCGAGGCCTGCACGCATGATGATATCCGCGCCAACCCCGGCATTTCCGTCAAGCTGTCCGCGTTGCATCCGCGCTATGAACTAGCCCAGGAAAATCGGGTGATGGAGGAGCTTGTCCCCCGCCTGCGTGCTCTGGCCCTGCTGGCCAAGGCAGCTGGTATGGGGCTGAACGTGGATGCAGAAGAAGCGGATCGCCTGTCTCTGTCTTTGCAGGTGATCGAAGCCGTGATGTCAGAGCCCGCACTTGCCGGATGGGACGGGTTCGGCATCGTTGTGCAGGCCTATGGCCCGCGCGCAGATCTGGTATTGGATACGCTCTACCAAATGGCTGAAAAGCATGACCGCAAGCTGATGGTGCGCTTGGTCAAAGGGGCCTATTGGGATACCGAAATCAAGCGTGCTCAGGTCGAAGGGGTGGCTGGCTTTCCGGTTTTCACTCAAAAAGCCGCCACCGATGTTTCCTATATCGCCAATGCACGCAATTTGCTGGGTATGACGGATCGGATTTATCCGCAGTTCGCCACTCATAACGCACATACCGTCAGCGCGATCCTTCATATGGCTGACAACCAACCGTTTGAGTTCCAGCGACTGCATGGCATGGGCGAGACGTTGCATCAGATCGTGAAGGACAAGCAAAATACGCGTTGCCGAATTTATGCTCCGGTAGGCGCGCATCGTGATCTGTTGGCCTATCTGGTGCGCCGCCTGCTTGAGAACGGGGCGAACTCCTCATTCGTAAATCAGATCGTCGACGAAAATGTTCCTCCTGTAGAAGTTGCATCCGACCCGTTTGAGGCCATTGCCGAACCCGCCAAACCGTTACCGACCGGACCGGAATTGTTTGAACCTGAACGTGTGAATTCCAAAGGCTTTGACCTTCAGCACACGCCAACACTGGACATGATTGATGCAGCGCGGGACCGATTCAGAGCACATCATTGGTACGCACAGCCATTGCTGTCGGACAACGCACAGCCAGAAGCGGATCAGGCCGTGATAAACCCGGCCCATCCACAGGATAGGCCCGGTGCAGTAGCGCCCGCCAGTGCCGAGGATGTTGAACTGGCGCTGGCCTCGGCCTCACCCTGGCAGGCACCGGCTGCTGACCGCAAGCGTATCCTGAACGCAGCTGCTGATCTGTACGAAGAGAACTTTGGAGAGCTGTTCGCACTGCTTTCGCGCGAAGCCGGAAAGTCGCTGCCCGACGCGATTGCTGAGTTGCGTGAAGCGGTTGATTTTCTGCGCTACTACGCGGCAAACATCCCGGGTGCCAAACCATCAGGTATTTTCACCTGCATCAGTCCCTGGAACTTTCCCCTCGCGATTTTCACCGGTCAAATTTCTGCGGCCCTTGCGACCGGCAATGCCGTACTGGCAAAACCCGCCCCGCAAACTCCGCTGATCGGACACCGTGCTGTGCAACTGATGCATGAAGCAGGTGTCCCTCGAGATGCACTGCAATTGCTGCCCGGAGGACCGGCAGTTGGCGCGGCGTTGACTTCGGATTCACGTGTCTCAGGTGTTGCATTCACCGGATCAACAGCGACAGCGCTGAAAATCCGTTCAGCGATGGCCGAGAACTTGCGGCCGGGCACACCGTTGATTGCCGAGACCGGTGGTCTCAACGCAATGATCGTCGACAGCACCGCCCTGCCCGAACAAGCCGTGCAATCCATAATCGAAAGCGCATTCCAATCGGCGGGCCAACGCTGTTCCGCACTGCGGTGCCTGTATCTGCAGGAAGATATCGCTGATGATGTCCTGACCATGCTGCAAGGTGCGATGGACGCGCTTAGCGTAGGGGATCCATGGCTGATTTCGACCGATTGTGGACCGGTGATTGATCAGACAGCATTGCAAGGTATCGCCGATCACGTGGCCAAAGCGCGTGCCGAAGGGCGTGTGCTGAAAGAACTCTCGACGCCACCCGAAGGCACATTCATTGCCCCAGCATTGATAGAAGTTTCCGGAATCGCTGCGCTAGAACGTGAAATCTTTGGCCCTGTGCTGCATGTCGCCCGTTTCAAAGCACAGGATATCGACAAAGTGATCGGCGATATCAACGCTACGGACTATGGCCTGACATTCGGCCTGCACACGCGGATCGATGATCGGGTGCAGCATGTGACCGAAGCCATCCATGCAGGCAATATCTATGTGAATCGCAATCAGATCGGCGCAATCGTAGGCTCGCAGCCTTTTGGCGGTGAAGGGTTGTCCGGTACAGGCCCCAAGGCCGGCGGGCCCAACTATATGGCGCGCTTCTGCGCTCCTAACCGGCAGGTTGTGAGCGAGGATTGGACAGATAGTGCTGACCTTCCAGAGCCCGAAGGCCAACCTGCAGGGATCACAACCCAGTCCTTGCCCGGCCCTACCGGCGAATCTAACCGGTTGAGTGAATACCCTCGTCCCCCGGTGCTTTGTCTGGGTCCGGGTCCCGATGCCGCGCAAGCTCAGGCCGACGCGGTCAAGGCCCTCGGTGGATCAGCAATCCGCGCTACCGGTGCGCTCGATCTGCACCGTCTGGAAAACCTGACGGATTTCTCTGGCGTCATGTGGTGGGGCGACGAAACGACCGGACGAGAAATTGAACGGCATCTGTCGCGTCGTGATGGTCCGATTTTGCCGTTGATTCCGGGTATGCCGGATCGTGCGCGTGTGCTGGCCGAGCGCCATGTCTGCGTCGACACAACCGCTGCCGGTGGCAATGCGGCACTTTTGGGTGGTGCGGCATAAGCTTGACTTGACGCTGGGCTGCGAAAGGCCCAGCGTCGCGCCATGTTTCCAATTCGCGATCATAACCCCTCGGGTCGAACACCTTTTGTTGTCTATGCGTTGATGGCGGCAAACATCCTGATCTTTTTCAGCTATCTCGGAATCATGGACGACGCCCGGCTGCTTAATCGGTTCTATTTCGACTATGCGATCATACCGGCACGGATATCGGATGGAGTTGCATTTGAAACCCTGCTGACATCGATGTTCCTGCACGGCGGCTGGATGCATCTGGCTGGAAACATGCTGTTTTTATGGATTTTCGGCGACAATCTGGAAGATGAGATGGGGCACCTGCCCTTTCTGCTATTCTATCTGACAGCGGGGATTGGCGCTGGGCTGATCCATGTAGTCACGGCACCAGATTCGGTCGTGCCCACCATTGGTGCTTCGGGTGCGATCGCAGGGGTTATGGGGGGTTATTTGCTGCTGTTCCCGAAGGCGCGCGTCGATATCCTGCTGATCCTGATCGTCTACTTCCGGGTCTTTACGATCCCGGCATTCATCATGCTTGGGCTGTGGCTTGCAATGCAGTTTCTGGGTAGCCTTGCAAGCAATCCGGATGAAGGTGGCGTCGCCTACTGGGCGCATACCGGAGGATTTGCCGTCGGGCTGGTCCTGTGTATCCCGCTTTGGCTGAGGCGTGGTGGAATTGATTTCTGGGATCGCACCCATGGTCACCCGCCGCACCCCGAACATAAGTACAAACTGACCCAATCCCGCATTCCAAAGGTTCCGCGAAAATGACCAGAATGACCGCCTCCTGCCATTGTGGTGCCGCCGAGATCGAAGCCGAGTTTCCTCAAGGCCTGGCTTCGGCTGCGCGATGCGATTGTTCGTTCTGCATTCGCCGCGGGGCCGCAGCAGTCACGGCCACAACCGAAAGTCTGCGTGTCCTCAAGGGGTCGGATAATCTGAGCCTTTACACCTGGGGTACTCAGACCGCCAAACACTACTTCTGCAAAACATGCGGCATCTACGTCTACCATCAGAGACGATCAGACCCTGACGAGTGCGGAGTGAACCTTGGCTGTGTCGAAGGTGGAAACCCCAGAACGCATGGAACGATCCCCTGGAACGATGGCGTTAATCACCCGTCAGACAGATCAGATTGATCGGGACCCTGCCCACCGCTCAGATAGGTGATCTCCTGCGCAGCCTGAACGACCAGTTCGGCCAGATCGGTCGCGCGCACATCATCAAACCTGACGGTTGGACCTGATACAGAGATACCCGCGCAGGGTTCGCCTTTGTCGTTGTAGATTGCGGCACCAATGCAGGACATTCCCTCATAGCGTTCTTCCCGGTCATGCGACCAGCCGCGCGCCCGGGTCTCAGACAGGTCCCTGAGCAGCATTTCTTCGGATGCCAACGTGCTATCCGTGAACTTCGTCAGGTCCGCAGACTTCAACAGTTTGCCAAGAGCAGCCTCTTTCATTGCCGCCAAAATGGCTTTGCCAGTTCCTGACGCATACATCGGTGTCCGCGCGCCGGGCGGGAAAAAAGCGCGGATCGGGTTTGAGGTTTCGACCTGACCGACAAACACAACTTCTCTGCCATCCGGAACAGCCAGATTGGCAGTTTCTCCGCTGTCCTGCATCAGCCGCCTGAGTATCGGACGCCCTATCTCAAGAACGCTGTTCCGTCGCAAGAAGGATGCGCCGGTACGGTAGGCTTCGATCCCGATCATCCATTCCTGTCGTTCGTCGTCAAAAGTGACATACCCATGTTTCTGAAGCGTTGTCAGAATGCGATGAGTGGTGGCTGTGGGCACCCCGATTTCACGGGCAAGATCGCTGAGCGAAGCACGCTCGAACCGCGCCACCGATGTCAAAACACCTAGCGCCCTGTCCAGTGACTGCATGGTTCCGGCCGAGCTTTCCTTGAACAACGATTTGGGCCTGCCGCGTGGTCGCTTCTGAGTCTCCATACCGATCCTTTGGCTTCTTTGACGGCCCAACTAAAAAACCTGGCCGTGGATTGCGATTTTCAGAATATGAAAATGAGAAACTGAAAACCTTTTAATTTCAGCTTATTGCTAATTTAATTCCATAAATGAAAATATTTTTCAAGAAAATTGCACCTAATGAGGAGTCCGGCGACACTTGTTTCCAAAGTGGAGGACAGAGTGATGTCAAACCAGAACCCGGTCTTTATTCCCGGCCCGACCAACATTCCAGATCGCCTGCGGCTTGCCATGCAAGTACAGACGCAGGACCACCGTGCACCCGATTTCGTGGACACATTCGCGCCCGTTCTCGAGGACACCAAAAAGGTCTTTGGCACTGTACCAGGACAGATCGTAACCTTTCCAGCCAGTGGCACCGGCGGATGGGAGGCTGCGGTTACAAATACGCTCAGCCCCGGCGACAAGGTCCTTGTCGCGCGCTACGGCGTGTTCAGCCATCGCTGGATCGATTTGTGCCAACGGCATGGGCTAGACGTTCAGATCGTCGAATGCCCATGGGGTGAAGGTGCGCCTGCAGACCGCTTTCAGGCGATCCTGGCTGCGGATACTGCGCATCACATCAAAGCTGTGCTGGTTACACACAACGAGACCGCCACAGGCGTACGGTCGGATATCGGCGCAGTACGCCGAGGCATGGATGCGGCCTCGCATCCCGCCATGTTGTTTGTGGATTGTGTAAGCTCTCTGGCCTCAATGCCGTTCGAGTTTGATCGCTGGGGTGTCGATATCGCCGTCTCTGGTTCGCAGAAGGGGTTCATGCTGGCGACTGGAATGGCAATTCTCTGCGTCAGCCCCAAGGCAATTGCGGCCATGGAAACAGCCAAGCTGCCACGGACCTTCTTTGATTTCCGCGATATGATGGCGGCCAATGCCTCAGGCGGGTTTCCCTATACCCCTCCTCTGCAATTGATCTACGGCATGCGTGAAAGTCTTAAGATGCTGTTCGAAGAGGGGCTTGAGAATGTCTACGCACGCCACTTCCGACTAGCCGAAGGTGTTCGCCGCGCAACCGATGCCTGGGGGCTGAAGCTGGTTGCCCAATCCTCCGAACTCTACTCGGATACAGTCAGCGCCATTTATGTTCCCGAGGGTTTTGACAGCAACGCCCTGACCGATCACGCCTTTAACGCATATGGTGTCTCGTTCGGTATCGGGCTTGGTCAGCTGAACGGCAAGGCCTTCCGCATCGGCCATTTGGGAAGCCTGACGGATGTCATGGTGCTGTCCGGTCTGGCGACTGTCGAAATGGCGATGGCCGACCTGAATTATCCTATCAAACTCGGCAGCGGCGTGGCTGCGGCCCAGGAATACTACCGCAACACTGGCGCAAATCCCGCCAAGGCTGCGGCGTGAGGAGGCCCCACATGTTAGATCAAATCGCAGCGTCCGATCTGACGATCGACGATGTGCGCGCAGCGCATGAACGCATCAGACCTCATATCCGACGCACTCCTGTAATGACGTCAGACTATCTGAACGACCTGACCGGTGCACAATTGTTCTTCAAATGTGAGAATTTTCAGGAGGCTGGCGCTTTCAAAGTTCGCGGGGCCAGCAATGCCGTGTTTGGTCTGAGTGATGAGATGGCTACCAAGGGCGTCTGCACGCATTCCAGCGGCAACCACGCGCTCTCACTGTCTTACGCGGCGGGGCGTCGCGGTATCCCCTGCAATGTGGTGATGCCACGTACGGCACCACAAGCAAAGAAAGATGCTGTTCGCCGGTTTGGCGGCACAATCACCGAATGCGAACCTTCCACGTCTTCGCGTGAGTCAACCTTTGCCGAAGTTCAGGCCCACACAGGTGGCGAATTTGTGCATCCGTATAATGACTTGCGCGTCATCACGGGACAGGCGACCTGTTCAGCGGAACTACTTGAACAGACCAATGGTATAGATGCCGTGATCGCGCCGATCGGCGGTGGCGGCATGGTTTCAGGTACCTGTCTTACCGTGTCGAACCTGTCTTCTGAGACAGCGATTTATGCGGCAGAACCAGAGCAGGCTGACGACGCTTACCGGTCGTTCAAAGCGGGACACATTATCGCTGACGACGCACCCAAGACGGTAGCTGACGGATTGCTGGTGCCTCTCAAAGAAAACACCTGGCACTTCGTATCGCTCCACGTGACCGACATTTTCACGGCGTCCGAGGATGACATCGTCGAAGCGATGAAACTGACCTGGAAATACTTGCGCGTGGTGATGGAGCCATCATCTGCCGTGCCATTGGCAACAATTCTCAAGAACCCCGACGTGTTCCGGGGCAAGCGCGTCGGGGTGATCATCACCGGCGGCAACGTGGATCTGGACAAGCTGCCCTGGCTCAAAGGGTAAGGAGAAACAGGATGAACAAACCCATGAATATCGATCAACTCGAAGTTGGCTATGACATCCCTGCCGCGATTGGCATGGATGAAACCGAAATTCAAACGCCTTGCCTGATCCTTGATCTGGACGCGCTGGAGCGGAACATCAAAAAGATGGGCGATTATGCCAAGGCCCACGGGATGCGTCACCGCGTGCATGGGAAAATGCACAAGTCAGTGGATGTCGCAAAACTGCAGGAAAAGCTGGGCGATGCCGTTGGCGTGTGCTGCCAGAAGGTGTCGGAGGCTGAAGTGTTCGCGCGCGGTGGCATCAAGGATATTCTGGTTTCAAATCAGGTTCGCGATCCTGTCAAAATCGATCGACTGGCCCAACTGCCCAAACTTGGTGCACGCACCATTGTCTGTGTCGATGACATCGACAACGTGGCCGATCTGTCTGCGGCTGCTGAAAGGCACGGCACCGAGTTGGAAGTGTTTGTAGAAATCGACTGTGGGGCGGGTCGTTGCGGCGTAACCAATACTTCGGACGTCGTTGCTATCGCCAAAGCTGTGCAAGCTGCGCCCAACCTGAAATTCACCGGCATTCAGGCCTATCAAGGTGCGATGCAGCATCTGGATACCTATGAGGCGCGGCAAGAGAAACTCGATACCGCAATCGCCATGGTCAAGGACGCTGTGGATGGGCTGAAAGCTGAGGGTATCGAATGTGAACTGGTTTCCGGCGGCGGAACCGGTTCCTACTATTTCGAAAGCAACTCTGGCGTTTACAACGAATTGCAGTGCGGTTCTTACGCCTTCATGGATGCTGATTATGGTCGCATTCTTGATAAGGACGGCAAGCGGATCGATCAGGGGGAATGGGAAAACGCCCTGTTCATTCTGACGAGTGTCATGAGCCACGCCAAAGCCGACAAGGCCATCTGTGATGCCGGCCTCAAAGCACAGTCAGTAGATAGTGGCCTGCCCTTCATCTATGGGCGGGACGACGTCGAGTATCTGAAATGCTCGGATGAACATGGGGTGATCGGCGATCCGGACGGTGTGTTGAAAGTCAACGATAAGCTGCGTCTGGTGCCCGGTCACTGTGATCCAACGTGCAATGTGCATGATTGGTATGTTGGTGTCCGCAACGGCAAGGTCGAAACCCTGTGGCCCGTGTCTGCGCGCGGGAAGGCATACTGACAATGAGGGATGGTATGACAACACAAACAGATGGCTTGCTGATCGTCGGTGAAGAGCTGTGCGAAAAATTGGTCGGTCGGCAACAGGCCTTTGACGCCGTTCAGGACGTATTCGCCGCGATGGCACGTGGTGGCGCATGGAACTTTCCCGTTATCCGTGAGGCACTTGGCTACGTGGATGCGCTTTACGGTTTCAAATCCGGGTTTGACCGCGATGGTCAGGTTCTGGGCGTGAAGTCAGGTGGGTATTGGCCGGGAAACGCGGAACACGGTCTGACCAACCACCAGTCAACGGTGTTCCTATTCGCCCCGGATACTGGACGACTGTCAGCGTTGGTTGGCGGAAACTATCTGACCGCAGTGCGCACTGCTGCGTCCTCGGCCATTTCTATCGCTCATCTGGCCCGAAAGGATGCAAAGGTACTGGGCATGGTCGGAGCCGGACATCAATCTGCCTTCCAATTGCGCGCGGCTGCTGAGCAACGCGATTTTGAAAAGGTTGTGGCCTGGAACCCGCACCCAGACATGCTGCCTCGGTTGGCGGCTGTCGCTGATGAGATCGGGCTGGAATTCGAAGCAGTCAGTCAACAGGAGTTGGGTGCGCAAGCGGATGTGATCATCACGATCACCTCGGCCTTTGAACCCCTGTTGTTGAAAGACTGGATCAAGCCCGGCACTCATCTGGCCTGTATGGGCACCGATACCAAGGGAAAGATGGAAGTGGATCCATCCCTGGTTGCCGCTGCCTCAGTGTTCACCGACGAGGTGGCGCAATCCGTCACGATTGGAGAGGCGCAACACGCCGCCGCAGACGGTTCGATTACCGCCGAAGCGATCACCCCGATTGGTGCGGTTATCAATGGCGACCATTCCGGGCGGACGAGTGACACCGAGATCACTTTGTTCGATGGGACCGGCGTCGGGTTGCAGGATCTGGCTGTCGCGTCGGTCGCAGCCCGATTGGCGGATGAAGCCGGATTAGCCCAGCGCGCAACTCTCTAGACAACAAAAAAGCGCGCCTTGTTTCAGGGCGCGCTTTCAAAACTTCGAGTCAAAGGTCTCGCGTTAGCCGCGGATCACCTTGGCAAAGCTGTCAAAGATCGGCTCGTTGGCGCAAATCACTTCACCATCTTCCAGCACACTGCCTTCAGGGTTCAGAGCCTGAACAAAGCCACCTGCTTCCTTGACGATGATGATGCCCGCAGCCAGATCCCAGGCGTTCAGACGACGCTCCCAGAAACCTTCGTAGCGGCCGGCGGCGACATAGGCCATGTCCAGAGCAGCGGCGCCCCAGCGGCGAACACCTGCACATGCTGGCATCAGGCGCGCCAGATCCTGCAAAGTCGCAGGCAGGTCAGAACGACCACCAAAAGGCAAACCTGTAGAGAAGATCGACTCAATCATCCGATGGCGACCTGAAACACGGATGCGGGTGTCATTCATCCACGCGCCCTCGCCTTTTTCGGCAAAGAACATTTCATCCTTGGCAGCGTCGTAGATCACACCGGCAACGATTTTGCCTTTGTGTTCCAGCGCAATCGAGATCGCCCAGTGCGGCAGGCCGTGCAGGAAATTGGTGGTGCCATCCAGAGGGTCGACAATCCAGCGGCGCGTTGGGTCTTCGCCGTCAATCGCTCCGCCTTCTTCGGCCAGCCAGCCATAGGTCGGGCGAGCGCCCAGCAATTCTTCTTTCAGGATCGCCTCGGCAGCGATGTCAGCCTTCGATACGAAGTCACCAGCGCCCTTCATCGACACCTGCAGGTTTTCGACCTCACGAAAATCCTTGACCAAAGAACGCCCCGCTTTGCGCGCGGCCTTGATCATGATGTTGAGATTTGCACTGCCAACCATTGTTCTGACGCTCCTGTCCGGTCAAACCGCGCGTATACTGGGGCAAGTCGACCTTGCCAAGGGGCATGATGTGCATATCAGCCCCGCAACCGACGCCGTAACAGACACCTACTGGGTCTGCAACTTGCGCGCCTCGACCCTTGCGAGTTTAACCAGTTCCTGAACGAACGGTTTTTCAAGGTCTTCAGAGCGTACTGCAGCGTATAGCCTACGGGTGATCCCCTCTTTGGTCAGCGGACGTGTGACGTAATCAGAGTTGTATTTAACCTCTCGGACAACCCAGTCGGGCAGTACTGAAATCCCCCGGTTTGACGCCACCAGCAGCAGGATCACAGCGGTCAGTTCAACCTGCCGGATCGTTGCCGGTTCAACCCTTGCCGGGATCAGCAACTGACTAAAAACATCCAGTCGCGTCCGTTCAACCGGGTATGTGATCAGCGTTTGCCCGCGAAAGTCTTCGGCTTCGATATAGTGTTTGTCGGCTAACGGATGAGACGAGGCCGCGACAAACACAGCGTTGTAGTCGAACAATTCAACAAATTCGACACCCGGCAGGTTTTCGGGGTCGGAGGACACAACCAGATCCACCTCTTCTTTCTGCAATGCTGGCAGCGCATCAAATGCCAGGCCCGGTCGGATGTCGACGTCTACGTCTGGCCAGGATTTCCGGAACGCCTCAAGCACCGGGAACAGCCATTCAAAACACGCATGGCATTCAATAGCGATATGCATGCGGCCCGTCCGTCCGTCGCGGAGCGAAGAGAACTCATCCTGCATCGCCTCGACCTGAGGCAATATTTGCTCGGCAAGACGCAGCAAACGCAGACCCGCAGCTGAGAGCTTCATCGGCTTGGATCGCCGCAAGAACAACTCAACCCCCGCCTGATCTTCGAGCCCTTTGATTTGGTGGCTTAGCGCCGACTGCGTGATGTTCAGTTGATCCGCCGCACGCGCCAACCCACCACATTCGTGAATGGCCTTGATCGTGCGGAGATGTCGGAACTCGATATGCATATTTTACTGAGCTCATGTTGTTCTTGAATAATATGAGTTTGTCTCACAATGCTTCGCATGGCACAAGGGCCGGGAACAAAACCTGTGAGGGCCCGATGACCAAGCCTGAAATTTCATTCGAGTTTTTTCCGCCCCAAACGCTGGAGGCCTCGTTTCGTCTTTGGGATACCGTCCAGACTCTGGCGCCGCTTGACCCTCGTTTCGTTTCGGTCACCTACGGTGCCGGTGGTACGACCCGTGAATTGACGCGGGATGCAGTTGCCACATTGCATAAATCTTCGGGCCTGCCCGTTGCGGCGCACCTGACATGTGTTGATGCATCGCGTCAGGAAACGCTGGAGATTGCCGATACCTTCGCACGTGCAGGCGTTCAGGATATCGTCGCGCTGCGGGGTGACCCACCTAAGGGTCAGGATCGGTTCGTACCGCATCCCGAAGGCTTTACCAGCTCGGTCGAACTGATCGAAGCGCTGGCCGAAACCGAGATGTTCAGCATCCGCGTCGGTGCGTATCCTGACAAACATCCTGAAGCCGGTGACATGGCAGCTGATGTCGAATGGCTGAAAGCCAAATTGGATGCCGGTGCAGATGAAGCGCTGACCCAGTTTTTCTTCGAGGCCGAAACCTTCTTCCGCTTCCGCGATGCCTGCGCAAAGGCCGGAATTGATAAGCCGATCGTGCCGGGCATTCTGCCAATCGAGAACTGGAAAGGTGCACGCAAGTTTGCTCAACGCTGTGGTGCCAACATCCCGACCTGGTTGGAGCAAGCGTTTGAAAAGGCAGTGCGTGATGGTCGCGAAGATTTGCTGGCCACTGCAATCTGCACCGAATTGTGCTCGGACCTGATCGAAGGCGGTGTCGACAAGCTGCACTTCTATACACTGAACCGGCCCGAGTTAACGCGAGATGTCTGTTTTGCACTCGGTATTGTTCCGAAAGCTGAACTGCAAAACGTCGCCTGATTTCAAACAAGGACCCCTGTGCTGCCGGGCTGCTTCGTCAGTCCGGCTCTTTTTTATCAGGTTTTGCAACAGTACATCACCCTTACCGTGCGAAAACAATCTAACGCGGCTCATCCTATTGTTCGCCCAATACAACTCAATTCTTTGAGAAATTTGACAAAAAAACGTTAGCCCTCAAACTGGGCACGTGTAGTTTAAAGAGTGTTTTGAGTATGGAGCCAGTTAACAGGATCCAGGCCCGGGTAGATGCGCTCGAGGCTCTTGGCCTCGGCCAATCGGCGGACGCAGAAGAAATTCGTGACGCATGGCGTCGTATCGCATTTCACGCGCATCCGGATCACACCGATGGGGATTATTCCAATTTCTCCAACGCTAAAGCGGCGTATGACTATTTAAGAAAAGAAGGTTTCGCCAGCAAAGAAAGGCAGGGATCGGCGCAGCCGCGGCGGCCCAAGCTGCGTAAACGTGTTGTCGAACTGGATGAAGACCAGATCGAGGCCTGCCATATCTTGCTAAACCCTGATCTGGCCATTCCGTACCGTCCAGATGGAATGGTTCAAAGCAATGATACTGCTTCCGTTCGCGACAACGCGCGGGCTTCGGATCATGTACCGGATGCCATTGGATGTTACGGACGCGATCTGACATTTTTTGTAGCGACCCCTGTCTGCGAAGGCTCAAACAGGGTTGCTTTGCCAACATCTATTCTGTCCAGCTGTCGCCGGAAAGAAACCGAAATCCTTGCGTTTCAGTCAAAGAGTTCAGGCTCGGGTGAAGTGGTTATTCCGGATTCGATCCGTCAGAGTAAATTCCCCGGCGCGCGAAGCGTGAGAATTCGTTTCGAAGCTGACGAACAGATGCGGGATGAGTTCTGGATCGCAAGCTAACCAATGATCGGGTGAAGAGCCCGGCCGATTAAGCCGGGCTTTCGATACTGAACCGTCGGTTTAGTTGGACACAGGGCCTTCGGACGTGAATTTTGGAATGACGCTGGTCGAGGCATCCGATGTTTCGATACCGGGCCAGTTGCCTTCGGCCAGATTGATGTTGCCCGGAACGTCTTCTTCCCAGAAGCCAACCACAACATCAGTGATGTTCAGGTACAGTTTATCATCGACAATCCGCCACAGGTTCGGGTTGGCCGGAACCTTGCCGCCTTTTGAAACGCCATAGGCGCAGTGGCCATCATATTGCGGCGCGTAATAGGCCGGGTTCTCCAGGAACTTGTCGCGGTTTTCCTCTGTCGAGAACGCCCAAGTGGACCCATTGTATTCCGCAGTAATATCCGACTGACCACGCACCGCTTCTGGTTGCGACTGTCCGACCGGCACCTGAGCAAGATCGCGGTAGGCGACGACGTCGTAACCTGAGACGGCAAATCCGGTTCCGTCAACATATTGCGGGCCAGCAAATGCCGGAACGGCCAGCGTCACAGCCGCGGCAAAGGTCAGGGCAAAGCGTTTCATGTGGTCAATCCTCTTATTTCAACTGTTTCCGGGCGCCGTGGTGGCGGGACTGGCATGACAATATGCGATTCTGATGCACTTCGTAGTCCTGCTCGCGGCGGTGTGACATCCAACGAGGAAACGTGAGGAGATCGTCGCGGAATGTTACAAAGCCAGTGCAACATCGGGGCTTGGACTTTGACTTTTGCAACATTAGCTGTTGTTGCACCGGGTGCGCAGCCCGACAAAGGCATGAAAGGTAAGAGATGAGCGAGAACGCGACCTATACACCACCGAAAGTCTGGACCTGGGACAGCGAAAGCGGTGGACGCTTCGCAAATATCAACCGGCCCATTGCCGGCGCGACCCACGACAAGGATCTGCCAATCGGCAAACATCCTATGCAACTTTATTCGCTGGCGACTCCCAATGGTGTCAAAGTGACTGTGATGCTGGAGGAACTACTGGCACTGGGTCATGAAGGTGCCGAGTACAATGCCTGGCTGATCAATATCGGTGAGGGCGACCAGTTCAGCTCGGGTTTTGTCGAGGCGAACCCGAATTCCAAGATCCCTGCCCTGTGGGACAGATCCGGCGATGAACCCATCCGTGTTTTCGAAAGTGCATCGATCCTGTTCCATCTGGCCGAGAAATTCGGTGAATTTTTGCCAAAATCAGGAACCGAGCGCACCGAGGTTATGAACTGGTTGTTCTGGCAGATGGGCAGCGCGCCTTACCTGGGTGGCGGTTTCGGTCATTTCTACGCCTACGCCCCGGAAAAATGGGAATATCCGATTAACCGCTTTGCCATGGAAGCCAAACGTCAACTGGACGTGCTAGAGCGTGAACTGGCAACCAAGACCTACATCGCCGGCGAAGACTACAGCATCGCCGACATGGCAATCTGGCCGTGGTATGGTCAGCTTGTTCTGGGTCGTCTCTATGACGCAGCAGAGTTCCTGGACGTAGAATCCTACAAGAATGTTATGCGTTGGGCCAAGGCGATTGACGAACGGCCTGCTGTTGTGCGTGGTCGCATGGTGAACCGTCCATTCGGTGAACCCCACATGCAGTTGCATGAACGCCATGACGCCAGCGACTTCGAGACACGCACGCAGGACAAGCTGGAACCTGCGGCCGAGTAAATAGCTTCAAGGGAAGGACCACGTCGGAGCACTAACTCCGCGTGGCCTTTTCTTTTTTAGCAATCTCTATTTTAGGATTGGCGGCTTTTCCGGATCACTTCCCGGAATGGGCCTTGAGACTTGCCGCACTTCTGGCTGAGGCAACTCAAAACGCAATCCGACATTGGCCAGCGCTGCGGCCGTTGGCTCGTCTGTATTGAAGAAACCAACATCCAATGCACCGGCTTCAATGCCAGAAAAGGTAAGCGCCTCCGATACGGCTTTGGCGAGCGCGGCCTCGG
>NZ_SMMF01000949.1:98049-130966 GCF_009711355.1 Roseibium sp. RKSG952
CCTGCCCGCCAAGGTCGTTTTTTGTGCCCACCAGAAACGCAGCACTGGCAAGCCCCGCAGCGGTCGCCAATTTGGTGTCCAATGCCGTGAGCAGCCTGTCAGGCAATCCGGATGGAGGCAGAAACTCCGCCAGTTTCTGTTGTACTTCTTCCGGCCCATGCTGAAGGGTGCTGGCAAGCCAGCCCAAAGCCTCAGCTGGAATCAACATAGATGAGGGGGCCGTATCCAGGTTCAGACCCAGTCCGATCCCCTGCCCTGACAACATCGCTGCCAACACCCGGCCAGATAGTGCAACATAAGGCGCTGGTCGGCCCGCAAAACCAGCCAGTCGATCTTCACGATCGAATGCCAGCACAAAGCGGCCATCCGCCACCTCAAACAGTTCGGGCGATATGTTTTCGTCCCGTGCCTCTTCGGTCAACATCAGGAACAGTTCGCAATCAGCCAGCCGTTCGAAAAACCGCAGCCGCGCTGCATCGTCCTGTGGGTTTGCCTCCATCTCGGCATGGGCAGCATCCAGGGCCGTTGTGTCAGTCATTCAGCACCTCTTGTACCCGCGCACGCAAAACCGGCAACAGTTCAGCTTCGAACCACGGGTTCTTCTTCAACCATGCCGTATTGCGCCACGACGGGTGAGGCAAGGCAAAGACACGCGGCGCATGGTCTCGCCAGTTTCGAACGGTCTCTGTAACAGGCGTTCGGGCACCCAGGTGATACTTATGTGCATGGCCGCCAACCAACACAGTCAGAGGCACTTCACCCAACTCCTGCATCACCTTGTCATGCCACGTGCGGCCACATATCGGTGGCGGCGGCAAGTCGGCCTTGCGGGTGTTATAGCCTGGAAAACAGAAAGCCATCGGCACAATCGAAACTTGCGCCCTGTCATAAAACACTTCCTCATTCAGGCCGAGCCATTCACGCAATCGATCACCCGACGGATCGGTAAACGGACGACCGGATTCGTGGACACGCGCACCGGGAGCTTGGCCTGCGATCAATATTCGTGATCCCGACTGAAACCAGACCACGGGGCGTGGTTCATGAGCCGTAAAGGTTTGCGCAAATGTATCTGCGCATAGACGGCAGGACCGGATCTGATCGGCCAGCAAATTCATGGGATGATAAGGTTTCCTCAATCCAGCTTGTTCATTGCTTGTCATGAAGATAATGGTCCTGCGATTTCGATCCAGTGGTGGAACCACAGGTCACACAATCCTGAACAACGACCGGAACGCATTGATCATTTGTTTCATATTTCGACATAATGTGGCCAACATGGATCGGTAGCAGAAACGCTGGTGATACGATCCGACGAATGACAGACATCAAAGGAACGATCAGCAGGTCGTGAATGCTTGAATTTGAGAACGTCAGCAAATCCTTCTGGACCGGGACGCGCCGAAAGGTGATCCTGGACAATGTCTCTTTCCGGGTCGAGCTGGGCAAATCCCTCGGGGTTCTGGCGCCGAACGGGACAGGAAAGACTACTCTTATCAACATGATGGCCGGGCTTGAGCAACCCGATGAAGGCGTTATACGCCGCGAATGCCGGGTCTCATTTCCGATGGGGTTCACCGGTGGCGTTTCCAAACGCATGTCCGCTCTGGAAAACGCACGATACATCGCCAAAATCTACGGTATGGATCCGGACTATGTCGAAGCCTACTGCCGTTGGCTGTGTGGTTTGGGTGAATATTTCAACCAGCCGCTGGCCACTTATTCGGCTGGCATGCGCGCGCGGTTCACATTTTCGCTGATGTTGGCGCTGGACTTCGATATGTACCTTATCGACGAAGGAATGCCCTCTACCACGGACGTGGAGTTCAACAAGAAGGCCGGTGAAATCCTGCAGGAGCGTTTACGAACCACGACCCTGGTGATCGTTTCGCACAGCCCCAAGATACTTGAAAAATTCGCACGACAAGCGGCTGTGCTTGTCGATGGGCAGCTCTACATGTTTGAAACCTTGGAAGAGGCAAAGCAGCTATATGACTACCAAACCCAAGGCTAAAAAATTCAATTCAGGCGACGCGCCGCAAGGGGAAGGAACCGCTGAAGCACGCTCGGAAGCGATTTCCCGAATCCGGCGGGCAACCCAACCCCCCACCGCCACCGGCGAAAGTCAGCCGGGCATTGAATTGGATGCCATCAAACGCGAAGGGTTGACTGGCCGCCAGTTACGAGTAGCTCGTCGACTGGCGCAAAAAAATGGGTTGGCGGCCACATCCGATTACGATGCAGTTCGGTTACTGCGTCAGAAAGGCATTGATCCGTTCCAGCGCACCAATCTGCTGGAACTTGCGGCCTCATCGGGTTCTGAAGCAAATAGAGAAACTGACCCTAAAGACACTATTAATATCCAACTGCCCCAAACGGTTAAAAGGGCACAGGAAAACTTACCAGGGCCAGAGTTGAGCCCCGCCCAACGTCGTGAATATGAGATCGGGCAAATCCAGAAAGACGTCGCCAAACGTCGTCGACGCAAACTCATTGGGCTATTCGCGCGTTTGGCTGTTTTTGTTTTGCTGCCCACGATAGTCGTTGGATATTACTTCTACCGCGTGGCAACGCCCATGTACGCAAGCGATTCCGCATTTTCCATTCTGCAGGCAGATGGTGGCGGAGCGATCGGAGGCTTGCTGTCCGGAACGCAATTCGCCACTGCACAGGATTCCGTTGCGACCCAGGAGTTCCTTGAATCCAAAGATGCGCTGCAAAGGCTCGACAAAGATGTCGGGTTTACCGAGATTTTCCAACAGGATTGGATTGATCCAATTCAGCGCCTGTCCCCCGATGCGAGCCTTGAAGAGGCCTATAAACTTTACAAAAAAATGATCACGATCGGGTATGACCCAACCGATGGTATCATTCGGATGGAAGTTGCCGCGCCGGATGCTGAAACCTCAGTCAATCTGTCTAACCTGCTGATTTCTTATGCCGAAGAGAGAATTAACGGGCTGACCGAATTGAAGCGCGAAGATCAGATGCGGGACGCCTTAAGGGGCTTCGAAACTGCGCAAGAGGAACGCCGAAAAGCACAAGAGAACCTGATTGAGTTGCAGATGCAGGGCGCTGTGCTTGATCCGGAAAATGTCCTTGCAGGCATGCGCGGGCGCATCAACGAAATCGAAGTTCAGTTACAGGACAAAGAACTGCAACTTGCAGCGCTTCTGGACAATCTTCGACCAAACAAAGCCAAGGTTGACGGCGTCAGGGCAGACATCGAACGACTGGAAGCCGTTCTTGCCGAACTGAATGCCGAAATGCTGGACGCGTCTGCAGGCGAAAATTCGCTTGCCCGATTGAGCGTTCGCATTCAGATGGCTCAAGCCGATCTGGCGGCACGGGATATGATGCTCCAAACCGCTTTGCAGCAGATGGAAACAACACGCACCGAGGCCAACCGAAAGGTTCGGTATCTTACTGTGTCCGTAAACCCGGTGGCCAGTCAGGAACCCACCTATCCACGCAAGTTTGAAAATACGATTTTGGCTTTCCTGTTGTTTGCTGGTATCTACCTGTTGATTTCGCTTACAGCGTCAGTCCTTCGTGAACAGGTATCCTCGTAAGACTCATGAAACATGTAAAAATCGCCGATCTGACAGTTGGCAACGACCTTCCGCTTACCATCATCGCCGGTCCCTGCCAGCTTGAAACCGCGGACCACGCTCAGATGATCGCGGGCACAATGAAAGAAGCCTGCGAAGCCGCTGGTGCACAGTACGTCTTTAAGGCTTCGTATGACAAAGCCAACCGGACCTCGCTATCCGGCAAGCGCGGAATGGGTATTGATGCAGGGCTCAAGGTTCTGGACGATATCCGCAAAACCATGGGCATACCGGTTCTGACCGACGTTCATTCCGAAGCGCAATGCGCCATCGCTGCCGAGGCCGTGGATGTGCTGCAGATACCGGCCTTCCTTTGTCGCCAGACAGACATGTTGCTGGCCGCAGGGAATACGGGGGCCGTGATCAACGTCAAAAAGGGCCAGTTTCTTGCCCCTTGGGAAATGCAGAACATCGTCACCAAGATCGAAAGCACCGGCAACCACAACCTCCTCCTGACCGAGCGTGGGGCTTCGTTTGGCTATAACACACTGGTCGCGGACATGCGGTCTTTGCCGATCATGGCGCAGACTGGTTATCCAGTCGTCATGGATGCAACCCATTCGGTCCAGCAGCCTGGCGGCCGCGGCGGATCATCAGGCGGGCAGCGAGAATTTGCGCCCGTTATGGCCCGGGCCGCAGTTGCGGTAGGTGCTGCAGCAGTATTCATGGAGACCCATCAGGATCCCGACAATGCACCCTGTGATGGGCCAAACATGATCTACCTGGATCAGATGCCCAAGCTCGTTGACACATTGATGCGCTTTGATGCGCTGGCCAAAGCCAACCCAATTCAAATTTAGCGATCGAGATATTTGATGACCAAGCCTATCCCCGAGGTGACTCCGAACACCTGGAATTTTCTGCGCGACCCGATGATCACACCCACCGGGTTTCGCGAATATGACGCCCGCTGGAAATACCCTGAGGAGATCAACCTGCCCGGCATGACTGCCCTTGGTCTGGGACTGGGTACGCAGATGCATAAGCGCGGCATCGAGCCGGTAATCGCGGTTGGCAACGACTATCGTGACTATTCTCTGGCCATCAAGAATGCGCTGATCCTTGGGCTGATGCAGGCCGGTATTCAGGTCAAGGACATTGGCCCGGCTGTCAGCCCGATGGCCTATTTTGCACAGTTCCATCTGGACGTGCCTGCGGTGGCAATGGTCACTGCCAGCCATAACCCCAATGGCTGGACCGGCGTGAAGATGGGCTTTGACCGGCCCTTGACCCATGGCCCTGACGAGATGTCCGAGCTGCGCGATATCGTGCTGAACGGTGAAGGCATCGCCCGTGAAGGGGGCTCTTACGAATTCGTTGATGGCGTGAAAGAGGCTTATATCGACGATCTGGTGGGCGATTTCAAAATGTCACGTCCGCTCAAGGTGGTTTGCGCCACCGGAAACGGCACAGCTTCGGCCTTTGCCCCCGAGATATTTGAGCGGATCGGCGTAGAAATCGTACCCAGCCACAACGAGCTGGACTACACTTTCCCCAATTACAACCCGAACCCGGAAGCCATGGAAATGTTGCATGACATGGCCGACACCCTCAAAGCCAGCGGTGCCGATCTGGCGCTCGGCTTCGACGGGGATGGCGACCGTTGCGGCGTCGTTGATGATGAAGGCGAAGAGATTTTCGCCGATAAAGTCGGCGTGATCATGGCCCGTGATCTGGCCAAGCTACATCCCGGCTCGACCTTTGTGGCGGACGTCAAATCCACAGGCCTGTTCGCCAGTGACCCCGAGCTACAGGCGCATGGCGTCAAAGCCGACTACTGGAAGACCGGTCACAGCCATATGAAGCGTCGCGTCAAGGAAATCGGCGCGCTGGCCGGGTTTGAAAAGTCAGGACACTACTTTTTGGCCGAACCTATCGGGCGAGGCTATGACTGCGGTATGCGCGTAGCCGTCGAGATCTGCAAACTGATGGACCGCAACCCGGATCAGAGCATGTCTGACCTGCGCAAGGCCCTGCCTAAAACATGGTCGACCCCGACCATGTCGCCCTATGCAGCCGATACCGAAAAGTATGACATCCTCAAACGGTTGGTCGACAAGCTGGTCGCCAAGGCGGATGCAGGCGAGACCTTTGCCGGACGTCCGATCAAGGAGGTCGTGACCGTAAACGGTGCACGGGTCATTCTGGACAATGGCAGCTGGGGTCTGGTGCGCGCGTCGTCGAACACCCCCAATCTGGTTGTTGTCTGCGAAAGCAGCGAAAGCGAAGACGAAATGCGCGCTATTTTTGCGGATATTGACGCCGTCATTCGCACCGAGCCCAATGTCGGTGACTACGACCAGACAATCTGATCACTGAAACAATACGGGGCACCTTAGGTGCCCCGTTTTCGTTTGGCTCGAAATATAGCTCAGTCGCCACCGAACAATTTCAGAAGACCTTTCTTGGCCTCTTTTTCGAGTTTGCTTTTGAGCGCATCCTCGATCTGATCGCTGTCGGTGATTGTGGTATCCAGTTCATCCCCGACCTTCTTCAGGACCTTGTCCTTCGCATCCTGTTCAAGTTCCTTGACCTTACCCTCGGCCGCAGCTTCGATCACTTTGGTCAGGTCGGGCCGGATCGATGGGTCGCTCCATGGTCCGACGATACGAACGGGCACTGCGATACCCTCGCCTGAATTTGCCCTCAGTGCGACAGGTGTGAAGAGATAGTCAATGTCACGGGCACCCAGCCCGACACGCCCTTTGCCATCTGCCCTGTAATTCTTGAGGGTCATCAACAGATCTTCATTGGTCAGGTTCCCACCATCCATGGTGAAGCTTGCGGTCAGGCTGTTGAAGACCGTCGTCCCTCCTGACACGTTGCCGCGCCCCATCAGGCGATCGAGATCAATACCCGAGATGACGCCGCTTTCAACATCAAGGCTGCCGGATCCGCTGAGCGAGTTCATAATCTGATTTTCCGTTTGCCCCACACCAAGGAATTTAAGGGAACCTGATCCGGTGCCGGATAGACGTTCTATGCCACCCAGAGTACTCAGGGCCTGCTGGATGTTTATCCCGGTCGCTGTCAGATCTCCCCCGACCGACAAGCCGTTTCTGTTGTTCGCAACGACCTGACCATTCAGTTGCCCCGAAAACAAAGTAGCCGGATGCATTTTCAGAACGGCCCGTGATCTATCAAGGCTCATGGTCAAATCACTCGCACCAAAGGTCATGCCCGGTACGGCGATTGAGTTGGCTTGCAGCCGGATATTGCCATTTGCCAGCGACAAAGCAGACGCATCAATCGGGTCATTGGACCAACCCTCTGAAACAGGTGCTGCGGCACTGCTTCCGCCACCGGTTGAGGTGCTTGTCGCTTCGGTTCCGGCAATCTGTGAGAGATCAAGATCCCCGCCATTCAGTCGCGCGGTCAGTTGAGGGGGATCAGAAATGTCAATGTCGGCCTCTCCATCGAACCGGTTGTTATCCAGAACGGCGCTCATCCCACGCAATGAGATGCGACCATCTTTGGTATAGGTCATTTGGCTCGAGACATTCGCAACCTGCCCCAGCCCGTATGGGACAGAGACTCCGCCCTGACCAAACGCCGTCAACATCTGTTCGGTGCTGGATGTCTTGATCCGGGTCTTGCCATCCATTTCACCGGCAATGTTCACTCGGCCCGAGAAACTGATGTCTCCTCCCGGGGCTGTCATAGTCAGCTCAAGCGGCGTTACCACGCCGGATGCGAATGCCGGCAAATCCGGGATCGTAAGGTCCACATCAGCGCTCCCACCGGGTACTGACATACTTGCCTGCATCTCCATTGGGGCGTCGATTTCAGGCCATCTGGCTGCCAGATCGACATTGGCGAAATCCATCTTAATCTCGCCATTCTCAACATAGATCAGCCTTGCGTTCGTCAGTTCCAGACGATCAAGGGTAATTGCACCCTGTTCCGTTGCGGGGGGTGTACCCGCCTCATTAGCCGGTACGGTCGCACCCGACTGCGCCACAGTGAGTTCCCAGTTCCCGCGCCCTTCGGACAACTCAAGCCGCAACACGGGATCCTCTGCCAACACGCGTTTGATTCGCAGATCGCCTGCCAACAACGCTGATGCGTCCACGCCCACAGCCAGACTATTGGCGCTCAGCATTGGTTGCGGACCAGCCCATGATGCGTTGCCAAAGGTGACCGGACCTGTTTCCATTCCCAGCACAGGCCAGAAGGACAAGCGCACATCGCCGGAAAGGGTCAGTTCACGTCCGGTCTGCGCCCGCACCTGTTCGGCCAGTATGGCGCCGAGTTTATCCCCCGGCATCAACAACAACGCGCCTATGACCAGCCCGAATGCTGCAACCAGTATGAATAGGATTCGCACCAACCATTTCATGTTTTGCCCTCTGCCTTTTCGGCTTGTCTGCTCGATGACAAGTCAGCCCTGTGCGCGCAACATTTGCAAGGGGAAGCGTTCCCCACTATATGCCGCGCCATGACCACGAACCCGCCAAACCTCCGCCCCGACCTGGCGCCTGCCGCCCGGATCACCGAGACGCCACGTTCGAACCAGCCCACCATCGGCATGGTCTCATTGGGCTGTCCCAAAGCACTGGTCGACAGTGAACGCATTCTGACCCGCCTTCGTGCCGAAGGATACGGAATTTCACCCGACTATTCAGGCGCGGATGCCGTGATCGTGAACACATGCGGGTTTCTTGATAGTGCCAAGGCGGAATCGCTGGATGCGATCGGCGAGGCGCTGGTGGAAAATGGAAAGGTCATCGTGACCGGCTGTCTGGGGGCCGAACCGGATTACATTCGCGAACATCACCCGCGCATCATGGCCGTCACCGGCCCGCACCAGTACGAACAGGTTCTGGATGCTGTACACTCGGCCGTACCGCCGGACCCGGATCCGTTTGTGGATCTGTTGCCCGCCAGCAGCGTGCAGCTCACCCCGCGCCACTACAGCTATCTGAAGATTTCCGAGGGCTGTAACCACAAATGCAAGTTCTGCATCATCCCGGACATGCGCGGCAAACTCGCCAGCCGGCCAGCACATGCAGTTCTGCGTGAGGCGGAAAAGCTAGTCGATAATGGGGTACGCGAGCTATTGGTCATATCGCAAGACACCTCAGCCTATGGCCTGGATCGCAAGTATGATGTGAACCCTTGGAAAGACGGTGAGGTGCGTACCCACATAACCGATCTGGCCCGCGAGCTTGGCAAGCTGGACGCTTGGGTCCGGCTTCACTACGTCTACCCTTATCCGCATGTGCGCGAACTGATCCCGCTCATGGCTGATGCGGGATGTAACGTGTTGCCGTATCTGGACATTCCCTTCCAGCATGCCCACCCCGACGTCTTGAAACGCATGGCCCGCCCCGCGGCGGCGGCCAAAACCCTGGATGAGATTGCAGCCTGGCGCGCAACCTGCCCGGACATCACCCTGCGGTCGACCTTCATCGTGGGGTATCCTGGTGAAACCGAGGCCGAGTTCCAGACGTTGCTGGACTGGATGGACGAGGCACAACTGGATCGCGTCGGGTGTTTTCAGTACGAAAACGTGGACGGTGCAAGATCGAATGATCTGCCGGATCATGTCCCCGCCGAAGTCAAACAGGACCGGTGGGAACGTTTTATGGAAAAGGCTCAGGCGATCTCAGAAGCCAAGCTGGCAGCAAAAGTCGGACAAAGGATCGAAGTCATCGTGGACGAGGTTGATGGCGACGCGGCGACCTGCCGGACCAAATCTGACGCCCCCGAGATTGACGGCAACCTGTTCATTGATGAAGGCTTCGAGGCCTTGAAGCCGGGCGATATCGTGACGGTCGAAGTGGATGAGGCCGGTGAATATGATCTGTGGGGCAGAACTGTCTGACATTCTGATCAGACAGACCCACAGTGCCGCAGATGAAGTGCGATAGGCAAAGCGTGACCCAAGTTTATTGGCAAACAGCGCGCCTTTGACCGATCATAGACATGAAACCCTGTCCCAAACGGAGGTTCTCATGTTTCGCATGTTTCGATCTATCCCACGATGCGCTGCTGTCATCGTTACAGCACATCTGCTCTCAGGCCCGGTTTCCGCGCAGAGCTATGACAGTAGTGTTTCCGGCTTCATTACGGTTGGATCAGTCAAGCTGAGTATTCACCAGCGAAGTCAGCATCATGTTCGCAGATACTATTACGCTCCAACTATCCGGCACTACTCAACCAGACCACATGTTAGCCATGGCTCAACCTATAAAGGCCGACCACATCATGGGGTCAAACGTCACAAATACAAAGGCTACTACTATCCAGCGCCAAAACGGTATGTGTTCAAACATCGAAAACACCGGCTCGGGCTGCGGTTTCGACACTAAGAATTGTGAAGCGGTGGCTAAATCAGGCTGAACAACACAACCAGCCAGGCAACCCCAGCAGCTATCGCGGTCAGGGCCACGGCTGCGCTGGCTGCATCTTTTGCCTGCCCTGCCAAAGTGTGATGTTCGGTTGAGGTGTGATCGACCGCACGTTCGACAGCTGTGTTGAACAACTCAGCCGCCAGAACCAGGATTCCCAACGCTAAGATCATGGCACGTTCGCCCGCAGTCAGCGGCAGCCAAAACGCCAATGCAGCCGAGAACACATTGAGCCATCCCCAGATACGGAACGAGTATTCCTCGCGCCAGGTCGTGATCACGCCCTGCCAGCTCCAGCGTGTTCTGTCACTCAGTCGTTGAAAGAAGTTCAGCATTTGGCCTTCCGGGCGCTTGGTTCAGTTATTGAACAAAACCAGCATTTTCACGTTATGGCCAGAAAAGAAAAAACCGCCAAACGGCGGATCAAACTTTGATCGAATGTGCAGGCGGCCCCCAATAGGACCGCCTGCGGAATGCTTATTGTGTGACCGGGTTACATACGGTCTGACCTGCTTCGGTCGTGGCCAGCTGATAACCTGCCGAGCAGCTTGCGTTGCCTTGCTTGTCATAGCTAGGCTGTACGTAGATCGGGGTCGGTTCTTCCTGCTGCGAGCACGCGGCCAGAACAACTGCGGTTGCGCAGAGAGCAGCGAATTTGAGTTTCATGTCCATCAATCCTCTATTACTTTTCTGATATTGCCCAGTTTTTCGGGGCCGTCGTCAGAATACGGGCTTGTCACCAATCTGGCAACCGAATCGATAACGGCTTCGTGATTAGAAGCGAAACCACGCTTGCCCGGCAACCTGCAGGTGCATTGATCGGGCCTGCCGCTACCCTTTTTGCCCGATCAAGCTAAGCTGTGTCATCGACATAAGCCAAATCGGAGTAGCCAGATGTCAGATGCACCCATCATCGCACAGAAATCCCCCTTTCCCGTCGAAGTAACCGAGGGCAAGAGTTATTTCTGGTGCGCATGCGGCAGATCCAAACGACAGCCCTTCTGTGACGGATCACATAAAGGAACCGGAATCGAGCCGGTAAAATACACAGCGGAATCGAGCAAAAAGGTCTTTTTTTGTGGGTGCAAACAGACTTCCAAGCCCCCTCTGTGTGACGGATCACATCAACAGTTATGAAGGTGTCTATCTCAGCTCGTTGAGGGTTTTGGCATTGGCGCAAAATTCTGGTGCGGAGAGTGCCTGAGACTGCTGAATCGACAACCATATCGCGCAGTTTTCGCTGCATTCCGCGGCGCGACAGCGCGTCACCATCTCGGCATAATCGTTGGCAGAAAGCCGCCCTTCAACCATCGCTTCGGTAAGGGAAACACCCATGCACCTGGCGACGGATCGGGTCAGCCAAAAGTGTTTTTCGATGTCGCCAAGCGAAGTTCGAGCCATCAGTTCATCCGCCGCTGATTTGCTTTAAGTGCGGCGAATCGCTTTCGGTTTGGGCAGTTTTCGGGGGCATGCGGCGCACTTTCATTCTGATCCAACCATTCCGGACATGCGCAAGCCCATTCGCACCCCCTGCAGGATTGAATCATCTCGGCCCAGCTTTCCTGGCTCAATCGACCGACCTTATGGGCTGCTACAAGATCAGTTCCCGTGGCCTGCCCCATCCTGAGGATCAGGCGAACATGCGTCATAATTTGACCCAGATGCATCATCGAACAACCGCCTTACGGGATGAGATTTTGCAGCAACTCCCGATTTCTGCAGTATTCCGGAGTTTGCTGCGAAGACGCGCTTTTCTGAAGAAAGGATTCGCAGTGGCTCGGATTGGGGCAGTTGGTGCATTTCAGAACAGCATCTGAAATCTCATCCACAGATACCTGCCCTTCGATAGCAGCAGTTTCCAGATCCACACCCAGCTTTGTGGCCATCTGATCCACGAGGCCGGCATGGTGTCGCAAAGTCTCACGGCTGGACATACGGTTTCCTTTCCCTGTCGCGCTTTAGGAAAAGGTATCAATCAAACCGATCTTTGCCCTTGATTCAGGTCAAGCACCGATACCGAGGTGATCCAGATAGAACCGCGTGGCATCCTGCACCCTGCGAAAACGATCGCCGCCAAGCTTCTTGCCGCCATACCAGCGTGTCACGATGATAACGTGGTTCTCCATTTCAGCACGCTCCATCATCCGCAGGATCACCATGGCAGCCCCACTTTCACCGTCATCGGCCTTCAGGGCTCCGGTCGGCAAAACAGCGGCCCAGGTGTTGTGCGTAGCCTTGGCGTAACTCTTGTCGGATTTGAGTTCCGCCAGAACAGCATCAACATCCGCGCGACTGGATGCAGAGGCGCCGGTGACAGCGTATTTTGATCCGCGATCGGTCAGCACCACGCCAAGGCGCGTCAGGTCTGTCATTGTGTCAGTCCCAATTGGGCCGCCGTCTCCAGAACGGCCTGCACGCGCTGAGCGTTGGGGGGGTGTGTCGCCAAAAAGCGGTCACCCGGATCAGGAATACGCTTGAAATACTCCATTCCGACCAAGGGGTCATAACCCGCTGAATGTGTAATCACCGTACCCAACCGGTCGGCCTCAAGCTCGAACCCCTTAATGTATACCTGCACCCCGACATCCGCACCCAACTTCTGCGCAAGTTCAACACCCTCGTCATCAGCGCCATAATCCCGGGCCAAATTCCCAAAGATCTGCGCGCTTTCCTGCGAGTTTTTAGCCTGACGTGCAATGTGATCCAGAACATGGTGGGCTGCTTCGTGCCCCATGACGAATGCCATTTCGTCCGCATTTTGCGTCGATTCAATCATCGTCTGGGTAAAAATAATGTAGGGTCGTTTCTTGTCATCCAGTGTCTGAAACGCATTGACCTCTGCATTTGGATCAGGATCGACAAGGATTCCGAACTCGCAATTCAGGTTTTTGGCCTGACGTCGGCAGGTATCGGTGGCGGCGACGCTGACGGCGCGGCTAACTTGCCGAAAATCGCTCGCTTTCTGCTGCAGCTCCGGCGTTGAGGGATTCCACTGTTCTGCAGTGATAAAACCAGACCCGCGCGGGCTAAGGCCACAGGCGGAAACCAGCATGACCAGCAACAAGACATAACGGAGCATTCCGGGTCCTTTCAAAATCATGCCGGAAGGAAACCTTAGCGCGACACCTTCGGGCTTACCACACCTTCTGTTCCGAACAACGGGTTGCATTACCGCATTCGGATCGGCACTCTGACATCATGTTTTCGATTGAACATGAATTCGACTCGACGATCATTACTCTGGTGGACGAAGGCCCCAAGCCTTTGCAAGAGGATATCGTAATCAACAGTTTTGCCGAATGCGTGACGCTTGAGCAGATAGACCCCCGTACGGAACAGGTCCAGAAGATCACGCTGTCACCGGAACAGGTCCGCGATCTGGCCGCTGCCCTCGATTTACCAGAGGGCGTCTATCAGATCCGGGAAACTCCACCTGATCAAAGTGAATAGCAATCGCCAGAAACCGCCTGATGCCGGTTGATCCATCCTTAACACCTGTAGCGGTCTACAGCGTGGCAAGGCTTTGCATCGACTTGTGTTTTGTTCTTTGTGCCTCCATAGCCAATGTGATCTCCCGCCAAGCCGCCGCAAGGTATCAGAGATGTAGGACAGTTTTTTGCATTTGCCCTTGAAAAGGCCATGCACCTGTCCGAGATACACACTGCTGATGTAAAGGAAGTTAACATATGTCCTTGAAAAATCCGGCCGCACTGGAATTTCTGCTGTCGCGCCGATCCCGCCCGGCGAAAACCCTGATCGCACCTGCCCCAACACGGGAAGAACTGGAACCTTTGCTGACAGCCGCTGCTCGCAGCCCGGATCACGGCAAGCTTGAGCCCTGGCGCTTTATCGTTCTGCAAAAAGGCGCGATGCCGCGTCTAGCGGACCTGACCGAGAAACATGGGCGGGCATTGGGCAAAAGCCCCGAGGACATCGCCAAAGCCAGAAACCAATTCGATCTGGGACAACTGGCCGTCGCCGTCATCGAAGTGCAAAAGGAATCCCCCAAGATTCCTGCAATCGAACAAACCTATTCTGCCGGTGCAGTGTGTTTGGCGTTGCTGAATGCAGCTCTGGCTGCTGGTTGGGGGGCGAACTGGCTGTCAGGCTGGCAAACTCATGACCGTGATTTCTGCAAGGAAGCCTTTGGTCTCGCTGAAAATGAACGTGTCGCTGGCCTGATTCACATCGCAACCGAAGGCACCACACCGCCTGAACGTCCACGCCCGGACGTACCTGTACTGACCGAATGGGTTTCCGAATGATCGTTGTCCAGTCATTTCTCAAAGCCATCGGACAGATCGGGGATCCGCGGTTTCGCAAAGTTCTGCTGCTGGGCGTTGGCCTGACATTTGCCCTGCTTGTGGTGAGTTATGCAGGGTTCCTATGGCTGATCAACACGCTTGTCGGAGATCAGGTAACCCTGCCGATTTTGGGTGAAGTGACGTGGTTGAACGATCTTCTCAGTGTCTCATCTTTTCTGCTGATGATGGTGCTGTCGGTCTTTTTGATGGTGCCGGTGGCCTCAGCCATCACCTCGATGTTTCTGGACGAGGTTGCACAAGCGGTCGAGGACAAACACTATCCCTCTCTGCCCGCGGTCCCACGCATACCTTTTGGCGACGCATTGATGGATACGCTCAGCTTCCTGGGCGTCCTTATCGTTGCCAACCTTCTAGCTCTGATCCTTTATGCGATTTTCACGCCCTTCGCTCCGTTCATCTTCTGGGCCATGAACGGCTTCCTGTTGGGGCGGGAATACTTCACATTGGCCGCGATGCGGCGGTTGGGCCGTGAAGGAGCGCGCAAACTGCGGGCAAAACATGTCGCGACGATCTGGATGGCCGGGACGCTGATGGCCATTCCGCTATCCGTACCTCTGGTGAACCTCCTGATCCCGATCCTCGGGGCCGCGACGTTCACCCATATCTATCATGGGCTGTCAGGGACCAGACCCTGACTGTCAGCCCATCTGGTTCAGCCAGTCGAAATCCCGGACCGAGATCACGCCCGAGATGATAATTCCTGCAATGATCGCCCAGATCACTACCGAGATACCGGTGGTGATCCACATCTTTTTCTTCAGGTGATGCACTTCTGGCGCCCCTGCATGGGTACCCGGAACAATCTCGCCCAGATCGCCCTGCGTTTTGATCCGCACGGGCAACACGATCAACAAGGTCAGGAACCAGATAACGGCAAACAGGACCAGAGCTGCTGTAATCGTCATAATCGGCCCTCCGGCTTAGGGGTTACACCTGCTCAAGTTCGACCAGGCAGCCATTAAAATCCTTGGGGTGCAGGAACAGAACAGGCTTGCCATGCGCACCGATTTTCGGCTCTCCTGAGCCAAGGACGCGCGCACCGGTTTCCTTGAGGTGATCGCGGGCGGCAATGATATCTTCAACTTCGTAGCAGACATGGTGAATGCCGCCAGCAGGGTTCTTTTCCAGAAATCCATTGATCGGGCTGTCATCGCCCAAAGGATACAGCAATTCGATCTTGGTGTTGGGCAGTTCGATAAACACCACGGTTACACCATGATCGGGCTCGTCCTGAGGCGCGCCAACTTTTGCGCCCAGCGCGTTGCGATACTGCTCGGAAGCCGCTTCAAGATCCGGAACGGCAATCGCGACGTGGTTCAGGCGACCAATCATGGAACTCTCCTCTGTTCAGCGTTGCTGGGGTTATGGGGGTTGCCCCAACAAAGGGCAAGTGCGCCAAATTGCCCATTAACCCTGTGTTAGCCAGAAGTTCCTAGCGTGAGGCATCTGCTGAACAGGAGTTTTGCCATGGACGATTCGGGCCCATTCGCCACCTCTCCCGCCCTTCCCAACGCTACCCGGCCGTTGCTGGGGCAGACCATCCTTGTCGTTGAAGACAGCCGGTATGTCTGCGATGCAATGCGGCTGATGTGCATGCACAGCGGGGCGAGAATACGTCGTGCGGATTGTCTGAAATCGGCACGCCGTCACCTTCAGATCTATCGTCCTTCCGTCATTGTCGTCGACATGGGGCTGCCCGATGGGTCTGGTGATGAGTTGATTGCCGAACTGGATCAGGCAGCACCCCGGATCAGTGTCATTCTGGGAATGTCGGGTGATGACGGTACCGAAGCAGCAGCGATGAAGGCTGGTGCGGATGGGTTCCTCGCCAAGCCGCTGACGTCGCTTGCCTATTTCCAGAAGAGTATTCTGGAACTTCTCCCCGAAGATCGCCGCCCGGGGGGCCTCCATGCTGTGCGCGACGAGGTGATCCACCCGGACCCGATGGCCTACCAGGACGACATGGCACATATCGCTGACGTACTGACAGGTCCGACCGACAATCGCACGCTGGACTATGTGGCACAGTTCCTCAGGGCGGTCGCACGGGATGCCGAAGATATGGTTCTGGCTGAAGCCGCACAGCAACTGGCGGCATCACAGTCACGGGGCGCACCCGTTACCGCGCAGACCGCACGAGTAGCAGGTTTGGTGCAAAACCGGCTCAAACACCGGGAGGCCATCTGAGATGACGATCGCTTATTTCATCACGGCCACCGTTCTGTGCCTGTGGCTTTACCGCCAGACCAGAAGCACGGCGCGGTCAATTCGCGACAACCGTCAAAGCGTGGACAACCCACTTGATTGAACCTCAAAGCAAAGGCTCTATCGATCTTGATCAGCAGGATTTGAGCTGCACAAAACAGAACCGCCCGCACAAGGCGGGCGGTCTGACTATCAGTCTTGTGGGATGATGCGAAGACCCAGCTCCATCAACTGATCCGAAGTCGGATCTGATGGCGCATCCATCATCAGGTCTTCGGCACGCTGGTTCATCGGGAACATCATGACTTCACGGATGTTGGCCTCATCAGCCAGCAGCATCACGATACGGTCGATACCTGCAGCACAGCCACCGTGTGGCGGCGCCCCATAGTGGAACGCGTTGAACAGGGCACCAAAGCGGCTCTTGACCTCTTCTTCGCCATAGCCCGCCAGTTCGAAGGCTTTCAGCATGATCTCAGGCTTGTGGTTCCGGATCGCGCCAGAAACCAGTTCGTACCCGTTACAGGCCAGATCGTACTGATACCCGCGCACATCCAGCGGATTGCCCTGCAGCGCTTCCATACCGCCTTGAGGCATCGAGAACGGGTTGTGCTCAAAATCAATCGCGCCGGTTTCTGCGTCCTGTTCATAGATCGGGAAGTCCACGATCCAGGCAAAGGCAAAACGATCTTTTTCGGTGAGGTTCAGTTCCTCACCAATCACGTCGCGTGCCTTACCAGCAACCTTTTCAAAGGCTTTCGGCTTGCCGCCCAAGAAGAACGCCGCATCACCAACGCCCAGACCCAGTTGCTGACGGATCGCTTCAGTCCGCTCGGGGCCAATGTTCTTAGCCAGCGGGCCTGCCGCTTCCATCCCTTCGCCCTGATCGCGCCAGAAAATGTAGCCCATACCGGGCAGACCCTCTTTCTGGGCGAAAGCGTTCATACGGTCACAGAATTTACGGCTGCCACCGGTCGGCGCCGGGATCGCGCGGATTTCGGTGCCTTCCTGCTCCAGCAGTTTGGCGAATATCGCAAAGCCAGAACCACGGAAATGCTCAGACACAACCTGCATCTTGATTGGGTTCCGCAGGTCGGGCTTGTCGGTGCCGTACCAGAGCGCTGCGTCCTTGTAGGAAATCTGCGGCCATTCCTGATCAACCTTTCGGCCACCGCCGAATTCCTCAAACACGCCGGTCAGAACCGGCTGGATCGTGTCGAACACGTCCTGCTGCTCAACAAACGACATCTCGAGGTCGAGCTGATAGAAATCGGTGGGCGAGCGGTCGGCACGCGGATCTTCGTCGCGGAAGCAAGGCGCAATCTGGAAGTACTTGTCGAAGCCCGACACCATGATCAGTTGTTTGAACTGCTGCGGAGCTTGCGGCAGCGCGTAGAACTTGCCCGGGTGCAAACGCGAGGGCACCAGGAAGTCACGCGCACCCTCGGGCGAGGATGCGGTGATGATCGGTGTCTGATACTCGCGAAAGCCCTGATCCCACATCCGTTTGCGCATGGATGCAACAACGTCCGAACGCAGGGTCATGTTCTGCTGCATCGCTTCACGGCGCAGGTCCAGATAGCGATAGCGCAGGCGAGTTTCCTCAGGGTATTCCTGATCGCCGAAAACCATCAGCGGGAGTTCGTCAGCAGCGCCCAGAACTTCCAGTTCACGCACATAAACTTCGATCTCGCCGGTGGGCAATTTCGGGTTTACCAGTTCGGGGTCGCGTGCCTTGACCGTGCCGTCGATGCGGATGCACCATTCGGAGCGGACCTTCTCCAGCTCGGCAAAGGCTGCGCTGTCGCCGTCGCACAGAACCTGTGTCACGCCAAAATGGTCGCGCAGGTCGATGAACAGCACGCCGCCATGATCTCGTACCCGATGCACCCAACCGGACAGGCGAACGGTTTCACCAACATTGGCGGCGGTCAGAGCGGCGCAGGTGTGGCTGCGATAGGCGTGCATGGATCATATCCCTTCGGGCGCAAAATTCGTCGCGCCGATACACCGCGATCGCCCGTAGAAGTCAAGGGTCCGCCGCTCTATCGCATGCGATGTTAAGCAAAAGGCAGACAAATTCTTATTTTTTGGTATGTTTTCCGCATAGTGAACTTGAATAGTTTTTCCCGGTTTACGGGAGCCAGGCCATTTTGAAAGGAGATGTTGGGCAAATGTGGCAAGCTATTTTCGATCGCATTTTGAGCGACTTCATCACCCGTGGGACGCTGCGGATCAGATACCCCGACGGGAGCGAACGCGAATATGGTGACGGGACTTCACCCGCGGCACAAATCTCGCTGCATGAAGCGGCTCTGCTGCCGCGCATGGTTAAGAACCCCGAGATGGCCTTTGGTGAAGGCTATATGGATGGTTCGCTGTCTATAGACGAAGGCGGTCTGGAAAACGCGATGCGGATTGCGATTCGCTCGGCAGCCGCAAATCCATTACCCGTCGTTCAACGAATTCAGATGCGCGCCGAATACCTCATGCGCCCTCTGATCCAGCGCAATTCGGTGCCTCTGTCAAAACGCAATGTTGCACACCACTATGACCTGTCGGATGATTTCTATCGTCTGATGCTGGATCCGGACATGCAGTATAGCTGTGCGTATTTTCAGACGCCGGACATGACACTCGAACAAGCGCAGAAGGCCAAGAAGGACCATATCGCCCGCAAGCTGTGCCTTGAGCCGGGGATGAGGGTTCTGGACATCGGTTGTGGTTGGGGTGGCCTCGCTCTGACACTGGCACAGAAGCACGGCGTTCGAGTCACCGGCCTAACACTGTCCGAAAATCAACACAGAACCGCAAACCAACGCATTCAGGCGGCGGGCCTGCACAAGCAAATTCAAATCCGGCTTCTGGACTATCGAGAGGTTGAGGATCAATTTGATCGCATCGTGTCCGTCGGCATGCTGGAACATGTGGGTGCACCCCAGTTTCAGACTTATTTCGACCGGATTTCCGATCTGCTGCATCCGGAAGGTGTTGCCCTGATCCATTCGATTGGGCGCAACGGTCCGGCCACCAATCAATCCCCGTGGCTGAGCAAATATATCTTCCCGGGCGGCTATGTCCCGTCGCTAACTGAGCTGGTGGGCCCGGTATCGCGTACAGGGATGTGGTTTCTGGATATCGAGAGCCTTCGATTGCACTATGCAAAAACACTGCGGTGCTGGCGCGATCGGTTCGAGCACAATCTGGATCAGGTTCGTGCGATGTATGATGACCGGTTTATCCGGATGTGGCGGTTCTATCTGACGGCCTGCATTCTGGTTTTCGAGGAACGCGATCAGACTGTTTTCCAGTTGCAGCTTGGTCACAAACGAGATGCGGTGCCACTGACAAGAGATTACCTCTATCAGTCACCTCAGCCCATGCGTGATGCTGCAGAATAGCTGATCAACTCAGAATGGCCGTTGAACGTTGCCGGAATAAAAGAAAATGCCCAGACCGGCCGCAAAGATGATGTTGCCAGCGATAGCGTGCAACAGAACCGCGTAGAAGAATGACCCCCGCTTGCGATAGGCCCACGAGAACAGGATCCCGCCAGCAAACGTCATCACTGCAACGATCCAGCTCCAGTACATCAGATGTGCGAATGAAAAGATCGCTGCGTTCAGTACATCCGCTGCGCGCCCCGTTGGCAGTATCCCGTGATACCGGCGGTAGAACAGTGGTCTGAAAAGCAGCTCTTGCGGCAAGGCAGACAGCAACGGATAGCCAACCCAAATGAAGGCCAGCATCTCCGGCCTGTGGATCAGCAGAAAGAATGCTGCATCAGGGCGGGTCGCTTTGACCAACACGGTGCAAACGGCAGCCATTGCCACCGTGAACAGGACTACCTCTCGCCAGGACCAGTTTCGCCATCCATAGCGCAGTTCAGCCCACGAAAACCCCGGAGTGTTATGCAGCAGAATGATCCCAAGACCGGTGAATGCAAACAATGCCGGGAACATCCAGTTGGGTGGAAACAGCACAGCGATCAACAGTGGCGCCGCGATGAAAAAAGCACCGAATTCCAGTCGCAACCGCATCTCAGGAACAGCGGCTCTGGTCAATTCCCCCTGTTCGCTCACTTTATTGCCAGCTCCACGCGGATCAGCCCCCTCAAGGAATTACCCATATGCACATTCTTCGCCTCATGCAGATCGGTCAAGGTCAGAGTCGCTTCGGCAACCTTTTCTGTTTCCAGCAATTCTTCGCGCAAAATACCGGGCAGCAGGCCTGCCGAAAGTGGCGGTGTCAGCCAGCGCTCGTCTTGCATTTCCAGAAAGAGGTTGGTGATCGAGCCTTCACAGAGCTCCTCCTTCTCGTTGAGGAACAGTAACTCGTCCATATCATCAGGCAGTGACGCCCGGGCCGTATCATAAATCGCCCGCCGGGTTGTCTTGTAACGCAACCACGGATCGGAAGAGTCCAACCGAATATCCGATATCCCAAGCCGCCAGACCGATGGGTTTTCAGCGAGGGGGCCGGTTGTGACTTCGTACTGTCCTGCCCTATCCAAGGTCAACCTGCAGCGCAGGGGATCATTTCCGGATACCGTGTTCAACGCTTGGATCGCCAAGTCGGAATCAAATGGAATGCCAAGTGCATCAGTTGACCGCGCCATACGCGCTAGATGCCGCTGCAACCGCACGAAACCTTGCTCAGGCCGAAAGGCGAAGGTTTCGATCAGGCGGAAATCAGGCTCAGTTGGTGGGCAAACCGGGCTTTCCATAGCGCTTCCTCATATTCGGACGGGGCTGTACTGTCCCACACAACGCCGCCACCCACATTCAGCGTGGCCTCACCGTCTTCAACCATCAGCGTACGAATAGCGACGTTGAATTCGGACCTGCCGTCTGGTGCGGCCCAACCAATCGTGCCGCAATAGATATCACGCGGCCATGGCTCAAGATCCGACAGAATCTCCATCGCACGAATTTTGGGCGCTCCGGTGATCGAACCGCAGGGAAACAGCGCGGTCAGAATATCTGACAACCCGGCCCCCACCTGCAGTTGCGCCTGAACCAGTGACACCATCTGATGCACGGTGGCATAGGTCTCGACCTTGAACAACTCGGGCACTTTGACCGTACCTGGCAACGCAACCCGACTGATATCGTTGCGCAGCAGATCGACGATCATCAAATTCTCGGCCCGGTTCTTTTCATCCTGCGACAGAAACGCGCGACGCCGGGCATCCTCGGCCAAATCCTCGCTGCGTGGCTGCGTGCCCTTCATCGGGCGGGTTTCAATCCGCCCATCGGCGTCGGTTCTGAAAAATAACTCCGGCGACCGGCTGAGGAGGTCAGGCAATCCATCCTGCTGAACCAGCGCACCGTGACCAACGCGCTGACTGGATGTGAGCGCCGAATAGAGAGAGGTGCTGTCACCCTCAAGTTTCAGATCAATCGGAAAGGTCAGGTTAGCCTGATAAATATCCCCGGCCCCAATCGCATCGTGAACTGATTGGAAGGCTTTGGTATAACGCGCTTCGTCCCATCGGGGCTGAAATTCCGTAACGCCGGATGATCCTGAGGGCAAATCAAGCTTCGATGGCTGTTCGTAGACGCCAAAACACAACAACGGCAAGCGACGCCTTTCGGGCAGACGATCGGCAAGGCGGGTCTCCAGCACATATCCAAGCTCATAACTGGCATATCCCGCCAGCCATGCACCTTGCGCGCGTGCATCATCCAGCGCCGCCAAAGCCTGGGGCACGTCTTCCGCAGTATCTGCGCGGATCACCTGAACGGGCCGATCAAAACTGGTTCCCGGCCCGGTCGGTCCCTGATCGAAACGAATACGCAATTGCTTCCTCATTTACCGTGTTGCGCGATATAGAGAATACGGTGTCGAGGGAAAGGGGGGAAAGCGGCAAATTCGCTCCTGTTTCCGATACCCCTTGAACCTTTTCGCGCTGTCCCTATAACGCACGACAATTTGGGCGCTTGGGCGGCGCCCGTGACTCGTGCAAAATCGAAGGGGCCAGGCCATGCCGAAGAGAACCGACATTCAGTCGATCATGATCATCGGGGCGGGCCCCATTGTCATCGGACAAGCCTGCGAGTTCGACTACTCAGGCGCACAAGCGTGTAAGGCGCTACGTGAGGAAGGGTACCGGGTTATCCTGGTGAACTCAAACCCGGCCACAATCATGACCGACCCCGGGCTGGCGGATGCCACCTATATCGAACCCATCACGCCCGAGGTTGTCGCCAAGATCATCGAGAAAGAACGTCCCGACGCCCTGCTGCCCACCATGGGCGGACAGACCGGCCTGAACACCTCGCTGGCGCTGGAAGAGATGGGTGTGCTGGAAAAGTTCGGCGTCGAGATGATTGGCGCCAAGCGTGATGCCATCGAAATGGCCGAGGACCGCGCCCTGTTCCGCGAAGCGATGGATCGCCTGGGTATCGAAAACCCGAAAGCCGAGATCGTGACGGCCCCCAAGGATGAGAGCGGAAAGAAAGATCTCGACGCCGGTGTAGCGCTGGCGCTGGATACGCTTGAAACTGTGGGGCTGCCCGCGATTATCCGGCCTGCCTTTACGCTGGGCGGTACCGGTGGAGGCGTGGCCTATAACCGCGAAGATTATATCCATATATGCCGTTCGGGTATGGATGCCTCACCCGTAGGCCAGATCCTGATCGACGAAAGCCTGCTGGGTTGGAAAGAATATGAGATGGAGGTGGTACGCGACACCGCCGACAACGCCATCATCGTCTGTTCGATCGAGAACGTTGACCCGATGGGCGTGCATACAGGTGACTCGATCACCGTGGCCCCTGCCCTGACGCTCACTGACAAAGAATACCAGATCATGCGCAATCACTCGATTGCCGTGCTGCGCGAGATCGGTGTCGAAACCGGTGGTTCGAACGTGCAATGGGCGATCAACCCGGTCGATGGCCGGATGGTTGTGATCGAGATGAACCCGCGCGTGTCGCGGTCTTCGGCGCTGGCCTCAAAAGCGACCGGTTTCCCGATTGCCAAGATCGCCGCAAAACTGGCCGTGGGCTACACGCTGGATGAACTGGACAATGACATCACCAAGGTGACACCCGCGTCGTTCGAGCCAACCATTGACTATGTCGTCACCAAGATCCCGAAATTCGCCTTTGAGAAATTCCCGGGATCTGAGCCCTATCTGACCACCGCAATGAAATCGGTGGGTGAGGCGATGTCGATCGGCCGCACCATCCACGAATCGATGCAAAAAGCCCTGGCTTCGATGGAATCAGGTCTGACCGGGTTTGATGAGATCGAAATTCCCGGACTGAACGTTGGCCTCTGGGAAGAGACCAGTGACAAAGCTGCCGTGATCAAGGCGATCAGCCAGCAGACCCCCGACCGTCTGCGCACCATCGCACAAGCCATGCGCCACGGCCTGACCGATGACGAGATTTTTGGTGTCACCAAGTTCGACCCCTGGTTCCTTGCCCGTATCCGCGAGATCATCGAGGCCGAGCGCACCGTCCGCAAAGACGGCCTGCCGGTGACCGAGGACGGCATTCGCAAGCTCAAGATGCTGGGCTTCACCGATGCGCGTCTGGGCAACCTGACCGGCCGTGACGAAGACAACGTCCGTCGTGCCCGCCGCAATTTGGGCGTCAATGCCGTATTCAAACGCATCGACACCTGCGCGGCCGAGTTCGAGGCGCAGACGCCTTACATGTATTCAACCTATGAGGCCCCAATGATGGGTGAGGTTGAGTGTGAGGCACGACCAAGCGACCGCAAAAAGGTTGTCATCCTCGGCGGTGGCCCAAACCGGATCGGCCAAGGCATCGAGTTCGACTATTGCTGCTGCCACGCCTGTTTCGCGCTGACCGAAGCCGGGTACGAGACCATCATGGTCAACTGCAACCCCGAGACGGTTTCGACCGACTATGACACCTCGGATCGCCTGTATTTCGAGCCGCTGACTTTTGAACACGTCATGGAAATCCTGACGAAAGAGCAGGAAAACGGCACGCTGCACGGTGTGATTGTACAATTCGGTGGTCAGACGCCACTGAAACTGGCGAACGCGCTGGAAGAAGAAGGTATTCCGATCCTCGGCACCACCCCGGACGCCATCGACCTGGCCGAAGATCGCGAACGCTTCCAGGCACTGGTCAACGAACTGGGCCTGAAACAACCGAAAAACGGCATCGCTTCGACCGATGAGCAGGCGCTGGAAATTGCCGACGAGATCGGCTTCCCGCTGGTGATCCGCCCCTCTTACGTTCTGGGTGGTCGTGCGATGGAAATCGTGCGCGATATGGACCAGCTGAAACGCTATATCAACGAAGCCGTGGTGGTTTCCGGTGACAGCCCCGTTCTGCTGGACAGCTATCTGGCTGGTGCGGTCGAGCTGGACGTCGACGCGCTGTGCGATGGCACCGACGTTCACGTCGCAGGCATCATGCAGCACATCGAAGAAGCCGGTGTGCACTCGGGCGACTCGGCCTGTTCACTGCCGCCTTATTCGCTGTCAAAAGAGATTCTTGGCGAGATCAAGGATCAGGCTTTCAAGTTGGCAAAGGCTCTCAACGTCGTTGGCCTGATGAACGTCCAGTTCGCGATCAAGGACGATGAGATCTTCCTGATCGAGGTAAACCCGCGCGCTTCGCGGACTGTCCCATTCGTGGCCAAAGCCACCGACAGCGCGATTGCGTCGATTGCCGCGCGCGTGATGGCTGGTGAGAAGCTGTCGAACTTCCCAATGCGCCCAGCGTACCAAGAAGGTCAGGATACCAAGATCGCCGATCAGATGACGCTGGCCGATCCGGACATGCCGTGGTTCTCGGTGAAAGAGGCGGTGCTGCCCTTTGCCCGTTTCCCCGGCGTCGACACGATCCTCGGCCCTGAAATGCGCTCGACTGGTGAGGTCATGGGCTGGGATCGCGATTTCCCGCGCGCCTTCCTCAAGGCGCAAATGGGTGCCGGGATGGTGCTGCCGTCTTCGGGTCGTGCCTTCATCTCGATCAAAGACGCGGACAAGACACCCGCAATGCTTGAGGCCGCACAAGTGCTTGCCGCACAAGGCTTCTCGCTGGTGGCAACCCGTGGGACCCAGACCTGGCTGGAACAGCAGGGCGTTGCTTGTGACGTCGTCAATAAGGTCTACGAGGGTCGCCCGGACGTGGTCGACATGCTGAAAGATGGTCAGGTGCAGCTGGTGATGAACACCACCGAGGGTGCTCAGGCCGTTGAAGACAGCAAGGCGATCCGGTCCATCGCGCTCTATGACAAGATCCCCTACTACACCACGGCTGCAGCCAGCCATGCAGCGGCACTGGCGATCAAGGCACAGGCCGAAGGGGATGTCGCGGTGAAATCCCTGCAGGGATAAATCCTATCATTGTCAGATGATCAAAGCCCCGGTTCCGCCGGGGCTTTTTTTGTTCTTCCACGACCAACCAAGGCGCCGCATGATTGCTACGTCAGTCAGGGAGAAAACCCGTGAAACTTTTCACCACCTACGGATCGAACAACCTGCCGCGAGCTATCCGTTTCTATGACGCAATCTTCTCGGTCTTAGAACAACCGCGCCTGCCCGGGTGGTCAGAAGGCTGGGCAGGATGGGGTACGGAACCCGATGAAGGAGTCGGTTTCTGGATATGTGCCCCGTATGACGGAGTGCAAGCAAGCAACGGTAACGGTACAATGATCGCCTTTCCGGCAAAGGATGCGGGTCAGGTTCGCAGGTTCCACGAGGCCGGGCTAGCAAATGGTGGAACAGACGAAGGTGGACCGGGCGTCAGAGATCGGTATGAGTCTGATTTCTATGTGGCTTATCTGCGCGATCCAGATGGCAACAAGCTTTCTTGCTTTTGTTATCACTACGACCCGGAAAAAGATAAGGGCGGCTGATCCAGCCGCCCCTGTTTGTTCACGCTGCCGCCAGTCTTCGTTTTTCCTCTCGCGAGAAAAAGATCATGTAGAAGACAGGGGCCGCGACCATAGTGAGGATCGTGGCAAAGGCCAGACCACCCATGATCGTCACCGCCATCGAGACAAAGAACGCGTCTGTCAGCAATGGCGCCATGCCAAGGATCGTGGTGATGGCAGCCAGCATGACGGGGCGCAGACGCGAGACCGAGGCTTCGATGATGGATTCGCGCAGGGGCTTGCCCGTTTCGCGTACCAGATCGATTTCCTCGACGAGAACGATACCGTTCTTGATCAGCATACCCGAGAGGCTGAGCAGCCCCAGCAGAGCGGTGAAGGTAAAGGGAAGTCCTGTACCCAGCAGACCAATCACAACACCATTCACCGACATCGGCACCAGCAGCCAGATAATGATTGGCTGGCGTATCGCGTTGAAAAGCAATACGGAAATCAGCACCATGATCAGCAGGCTGAGTGGTAGCTGCTTACCCAGGCTCTCCTGTGCATCGCCCGAATCTTCGAACTCGCCACCCCACTCCATCTTGTAGCCAAGTGGCAGTTCCATATCCTCGATTGCACTGCGCACTTCGGAGTGAACCTGAGCAGCCGTCAATTCAGGCGGGATCTCTGCACCCACGGTGATCGTAAGCACCCGGTCACGACGATGAACCAGCGTATTGAGTGATTTGTACTCGAACCCATCCACCATTTGTTCGATTGGTACAAATTTCTGGGACTGGTCCGAATACACCACCTGATCGACGATCGAGTAATCTCCGTCCGCCGGACGGCGCAGGATGATCGGGATCAGGCGATCCCGCTCGCGCAGGACACCTCCGGTGATGCCATCTGTCGAGAACTGCAGGGTGGCCGCGATATCTTCACGGGTCACACCGGCAGTCTGGGCGCGTTCGGTCGCGTAGATCGGCTGTACAGCCAGTTCCTGTTCGCGCCAGTCGTGGTGCACGTGCAGGGCATTCTCGGAGGCCTCGGACATGCGCTGCACGGCCTCGTCAGCAAGTTGCCGCAACACAACCGGGTCGCTGCCAGAGAAACGCGCCTGAATCGGGTCCCCACCACCGGGACCGAAAATCAGCCGCTTGGTGCGGAACTCACCTTCGGGGAACTGCGCCGAACCGAATGCGGCAAGATCAGCCTGCAGTGCCGGAATGTCATCCAGCGACTCTGTCCGGATAATCATGTGGCCGTAGCTGGGGTTGGGCTTTTCTGCTGCGTAGGTCAGCATGAAGCGTGTCGCCCCCTGCCCCACGAAGGTAGCGACAGAGACCACGTCATCACGCTCGGACAACCATTCTTCGAACACGGCCATATCCTCGGCTGTACGCGCGATGGGCGTGCCCTGAGGCAGTTTGTAGTGAACAAAGAACAGCGGCGTATTCGAATTCGGGAAGAACTGCTGCTTCATCAGACCAAAACCTGCGAAACAGACAACCGTGACCCCGACGAGACCCACAACAACCAGCCAGCGGAAGCGCAAGGCCCAGCTCAGGATGCCCCCATACACACGGAACAGAATTCCGCCATAGGCATCTACCTCACCCTCTTTTCCCTGCTTGAAGAAGTAGTGGCCCAGAAGAGGTGTCACCGTGATCGCAAGCACCCAGCTGAGCAGCAGTGAGATGCCGATAACCGCAAAGAGCGAGAACAGGAATTCGCCTGTTGCATCCGGGCTGAGGCCGATGCCGGCAAAGGCCATGATGCCGATAACGGTCGCGCCTAACAGCGGGACTTGTGTTTTCGACGCAACCTCTTCTGCCGCATCACGCGAGGATTTGCCGCGCAGCATCGAGATTTGCATCCCCTCGGCCACAACGATGGCGTTGTCTACGAGCATACCCATGGCAATGATCAGGGCACCAAGCGAAATACGCTCCATCTCGATCGAGAACAGGGACATGAAGAGCAGCGTGCCGACCACTGTCAGCAACAGGGTCGAGCCCACTACAACAGCCGCGCGCCAGCCCATGAATATAGCCAGCACCAGAACAACGATTGCCACCGACATGGCGAGGTTCACGAGAAAATCGTTCGAGGCCTGCTCGACCACAACGTGCTGCTGATAGATCGGCAGGATCTCGACGCCAAAGGGGATTTCATTGTCGAGCTCAGCGAACTTGGCATCTGCACGTTTGCCGACCTCGACAATGTTTTCAGTCGCAAGACCCGCAATCCCGAGGGTGAATGCTTCGGTCCCGTTGAACCGGATCATGATGTCGGGATCGTTCTGGCGACCGCGATAGACATCGGACATGTCGAACAGGTTGATGACCTGTCCCTGCGAACCAACCGACAATCCGGCAATGGCCGAAACGCTGTCAGAGCCTTCCGCAGTCAGAATTGTTGTCCGGTCACTGTCGGATCGAAGCGAGCCTGATGCGTTCACTGAGTCGGCGTTGGCAATCGCATCATTGATCGCCTGCAGCGGAACGTTCTGGTTTACGGATATCGACAGGTCGGGTTCGACAAAAATCGCCTCATCCGGCAGGCCCTGGACTTCGACATCGGCAACACCATCGACGGTCAGCAATTCCCGTCGCAGGAACGTTGCGAGCTCATGTTTTTCCGCATCCGAGAACCCTTCGGCCGTGACTGCGTAAAACAGGCCAAAGACGTCGCCGAACCCGTCGTTTACATAAGGAGTGCCGACGCCAGACGGCAAACCGCGTGCCGCATCGCGTACCTTGGCGCGCAGGCGGGTCCAGATGTCAGGCAGTTCAGAACCGTCATAGGTGGATTTGATTTCCACCTCGATCAGCGACTGGCCCGGCTGGTTGACCGAGGTGATGACATCCACCTCGCCCATTTGCTGGATAGCGGATTCCAGAGGCTCGGACACTTCCAGAGCCACTTGTTCTGCTGTCGCACCGGGATATTGAGTTGCAATGACCGCCTGTTTGATGGTGAAGGCCGGATCCTCGAGCCGCCCAAGGGACGAGAACCCCCAGATGCCTCCGAACAATGCGATCAGGATAACGAGCCAGGTGTAGATTGGCCGGTCTATAGACGCGCGCGCGATATTCATCTGTCCGCCCTTCAGTTCGCAAAGCCGCTAAAGCGGCGTACGGCCTGACCGTCGGTCAGAGTGCCACCGCCAGCGACAACGATCTCATCCCCGTCGGACAAGCCCGACAGGACACGAACGTCGCCCGTTTGCGTCGGTTCGATCGTTACCGGAACGCGACGGATGGTGCCTTCTTCAGCACCAACCGGAGAAAAGACCATCACGCCCAGTTCACCGTCTGCGCCCGCAACGATTGCAGTGGCCGGGACAACGATGCCGGTGCGCTGATCCTGTACCTGTACATTCACTGTGACAGAGGACCCGGGAAGAATTTGCAGACCTTCCGGCGGGGTCAGGCCGAACTGGATGCGGAATGTCTGGCCAACGCTGGAGGTTTCAGCGTCAAACTCGCGAATCTCGAGTGGGAAGATTTGATCGCTGACAGGGAATTTCGCGGTGATCGTAATGTCATCCTGCTGGCCGGAGCGCTGGAACAGGATTTCAGGCACGTCCACCTCGATCCGCAGCTCGGACATGTCGTGGATCCGAACGATGGGGGTGCCGGCAGAGATGGTGGTGAATGCCTCGACCGCACGGCTGGAGACCAGCGCATCGAATGGCGCGGTCAGTGTGGCATGCTCCAGCTCGTACTCCGCGTCGCGCAGGGCAATCGCGGCCAGTTGAGCGTTGGTTTCGGCATCATCGACGGCGACCTGGCTGGCCGTTGTGCCACGCAGACGTGACAGACGGGCGACGGTGCGGTCGGCCTGCTCTTTCTGCAGGCGGGCGCGGTCAAGCTGAAGCTCGAACGGTTCCTGATCCAGGCTGGCGATCAGATCGCCCTTTGCGATAACGAACCCTTCGGTCACCGGCATATCAACGATTTGCCCTGCGACCTGAAAGGCCAGATCAACCGTCTGGCGTGCGGCGACACGACCGAAGAACTGGCGCGAGAAACCTGGGGCTGTTTCACGTACCAGCATCAGTTTTACCGGTTTGGGGGTATCTTGAGCGGCAATTGGTGATGCCAGAACGGCCAGAGCGAGGCCCAAAGAGGTCAGGAGTTTCATTTCTTCAATCCCTCGGGAATTCCCGTTTTCAGTATGTTGTCTCTGATTTTGCGCGCCAGACGCGCGAATTCTGCGGTTTCTTCGGCGTTCAGGCCGGAGGCGGTCTGAAACAGCTCTCCGGCGACTGTCACCAGCATGTTGCGGGCTTCTTCGCCCTGCTCGGTCAGGACCAGCAGCCAGGCACGGCGATCTTCGGGATCACGCTGACGCGCGAGATAACCGGCCTCTTCCAGCGCATCTGCGGTGGCAGTGATGGTGGACGGCACGGTCAGCATGTCAGCCGCCAGAATGCCCATGCGCTTGGGCTGATCCAGCTTGATCAGCATGTGACATTCCTGATGGCTCAGGTCGGTTTCGATGCAGTCAAAGCTCTCTTCGAGTTTCCAGTATAGCGCATAGACGCCCATCATCGCCTGAATCTCAGGCGTGAGGCGTCCTAGTCGGCTACTGATGTCATCCGGCATGGTGGGGCTCCATGGAAGTTAGGCGCCATATACTTCGAAATCTGAACTATTCAAGATGTGAAGTTGAAATCGGCAAAATACCCCATATTCCGTTAGGTAAACATCTCTTGATCAAATCCTGCGGTGACTGCATTTTGGGCAAATCCGAAACATTCAGGACCCGCCATGTATACGCCCGCCATCACCGGTACCGGTGTTTTCACGCCAGAGAACGTCATCACGAATGCAGAGCTTGTTCAGGCGTTCAACGCATATGCGGACAAGAAGAACGCTGAAAACGCCGAGGCAATTGCCGCCGGACGCATGGAACCGATGCAACATTCCTCGGAGGAGTTTATCCTCAAGGCCTCAGGCATCGAAAACCGCTATGTGATGGACAAAACCGGCGTCCTTAACCCCGACATCATGTACCCCTCGTTACGTCAGCGGAATGATGACGAGCCCGGGATCATGACCGAGATGGCGGTAGACGCCTGCAAAAAGGCTTTGGCACAGGCCGGACGCACTGCAGAAGATGTCGATCTGGTGATCTGCGCGGCGTCGAACCACGAACGCGCCTATCCGGCAGTTGCGATCGAAATACAGCAGGCGTTGGGCATCAACGGGTTCGGCTTTGACATGAATGTCGCCTGTTCATCCGCAACCTTTGGCATTCAGGCAGCCGCGGACATGGTCCGATCCGGCTCAGTTCGTTCGGCACTTGTGGTGAATCCCGAGATCTGCTCGGGCCATCTGGAATGGCGTGACCGCGATTGCCACTTTATCTTTGGGGATGTGGCGACGGCCACCCTGATCGAACGAATTGAAAATGCAGAAGGTCCGCATTTCGAAATCCTGTCGACCCGCTGCGCCACCGAGTTTTCGAACAACATCCGCAACAACAACGGCTTTCTGCGTCGCTCACGCCCGGACGGTTTGATCGATCGCCGTGACATGCAGTTCATGCAGAACGGCCGCAAGGTGTTCAAGGAAGTGCTGCCAATGGTCAGCCGCCACATCAGTGATCACATGGACGCCGAAGGTGTCGAGAGCGGCGATCTGAAGCGGCTTTGGCTACATCAGGCGAACAAGACGATGAACGATTTCATCGGTAAAAAAGTTCTGGGCCGCGAACCCGAAGCAGGTGAGCAACCCAATATCCTGCAGGATTATGCCAACACCTCTTCTGCCGGGTCGATCATTGCGTTTTCCAAACATTCAGATGATCTTCAGGAAGGTGATATCGGCCTGATCTGCTCGTTCGGAGCGGGTTATTCTGTGGGCTCCGTGATCGTCAAAAGGCATAAATAGGCCAAAGTTCTCAGACATTCTGAATCAACCTAAGGTACGGCGCGTACGTGTCGCGCCATACCTTTCTGCAACCTGATCTCAAGCTTTCTTCAGAAAATCCAAATCGTCTCTTAATTCCCGGTCGCCATGTGAACCCAATGCAATAATGCATATTGGTTCACGCTGCGTAAGGAGAGTTGCGCCATGCGAAAGAGTACGAGAGCTGGAATGGCCGCATTGGTTGCTGCACCGTTCCTTGGGTTAACAGCAGCCGGTAGCGCAATGGCCCAACCAGAGGTTTGCGATGCACGAACCGCACGCATCGCGGCAAACGCCGGTGACTACGCAGCGATGTGTGAGTGTACGCATGTCACGCCAAGCTTCCTGAAGCGCCTTCAAAAACGCTCGGATTTCGAAACCACCTTATTGAACACAGGACAAATGTGCCCCGGACTCGCAGGTTTGTTGAGTGACCTTCCGACGGCCTCCATCAATAGCCCTTCGAGCTTTGAAGGGCGTGAGACCGATTTCGCGGAGTTTGGTTCGTCGACCGAGTTTGATTCGGGGTCAGACAACAACGGAGGAAACCCCGGTAACGGCGGAAGTAGTGACGCCCCCGGTGGTGGGGGTGGAAATGACAACCCCGGCAATGGCGGTGGCAATGATGGTCCCGGTAACGGTGGTGGAAACGACGGCCCTGGTGACGGCGGCGGAAACGATGGCCCCGG
>NZ_SMMF01000709.1:0-5136 GCF_009711355.1 Roseibium sp. RKSG952
CGGAACGCCGTTCAAGGCGGTTTCCGCCTTAAAAGACTTCCCGGCCATATTCCGCATGTTTCGATTGGCTTCAATATGCAAAGGTCTTTTCTTGTTGGCTGTTGCACCGGCCGGATCTTGCATTTTCGGCCAAAGGCCTGGGCATTGCGGTTGCGCGGCTTGTCAAAAAGAGCCCTTAAAAAGCGATGCACCCGGGGTGGTTCAAGACCACCCCGGGTGCATTCTAATTGACACTTGTTCGGTTCCTGCGGCCCTTACGGGCAGGCAACGCGGTAGGGGTTGCCGTTCTGGTCATAGGCAACGCAGTTCTTGGGCGTGGTGGCAGAGCCGATGATGGCGCCGCCTGCTGCACCGATTGCAGCACCAGCCAATGCCGGGCCGGCCCCGCCGCCTGCTGCCGCACCGACGATCGCGCCGGTCGTGGCCCCAAGGCCGCCACCGACCAGAGCACGGTCACGCTGGCTGTCAGACTGGCAGCCGGCCAACAGAAGGGCAGCTGCCCCGACAAAAACAAGCGACTTCATTTCACTTCCTCGTTTCATGGTGCCCTTTGGTGACGGGCAACAGTGTGATGGTTTTTACGGGCACGCGACCCGGTAAGGGTTACCGTTCCGGTCATAGGCAACGCAGTTTTTCGGTGTCGTGGCCGAGCCGACGATTGCGCCGCCGGCACCGCCAATCGCGGCCCCTGCAAGCGCGCCGCCAACATCGCCGGTTGCCGCCGCGCCGATGGCCGCACCGGTTGCAGCGCCGAGACCGCCGCCGACAAGGGCGCGATCACGTTGGCTGTCGGATTGGCAAGCGGTGAGAAACAGACCCGAAGCAAGGATTACAAACAGTTTTTTCATAACGATGGGCTCCTCAAAAACGTTAGGACATCCATGAAAGCGCTAGTGATTGTTAAATCCGGCAATGCAGCGTGATCATTGCCGCCGGGCCGGGGTTAAGCTTCAATTGCAGGTTAAATCCGTTCTTCATATACGGCAATGGCTTGCCGTATATTTCCCGAGCTGGACGCAACGTTTTGCCCCATGCGCCTCTTCGTTCCTCGTGAATTCTGACATGAGCGCAATGAAACCAAGACCTGCGGCAAAAATACGGCGAACTCAAACAGTTATATCTTCAAGGCGTGGAGAAGTCCGCGAGTGGAGGCATCTTTGGTCTCTGCTGACCGGTTGCCTTGCACCATCGGCAAAAGGGCTGTGGCCAGTTCCTTGCCCAGCTCGACGCCCCACTGGTCGAACGAGTTGATGCCCCAGATGATGCCCTCGACAAAAACACGATGCTCGTAAAGGGCGATCAGGCGGCCAAGCGCAAACGGCGTCAATTGTTCGTGAACGAGGGTGAGCGACGGACGGTTGCCCGGAAACACCTTGTGGGGCGCAAGCGCATCAAGATCTTCGGCGCTGTGCCCGTTTTCCGCCAACTGGCTTCTGGCTTCGTCGAGTGTCCGGCCGAGCATCAAGGCCTCGGATTGTGCAAGGCAATTTGCGATCAGCAGGTCGTGATGGTGCTGCAGGTCTTCCTCGTGTCCCCTGGCTGCGATGATGAACTCGCACGGGATGACCGACGTTCCCTGATGCAGCAGCTGATAGAACGCATGTTGGCCATTGGTGCCCGGTTCGCCCCAGACAAGCGGTCCGGTGTCCATATCGACGGGATCTCCGCCCTTCATGACGCGTTTGCCGTTGGATTCCATATCGAGCTGCTGCAGATAGGCCGGAAGCCGGGACAGACGCTGGTCGTAGGGCAGGACCGCACGGGCGGGGTAGCCGAGGACGTCCCGGTGCCAGATGCCGATCAGGCCCAAAAGCACGGGCAGGTTCTGGTCGAACGGGGCCTCCTGAAAGTGCAGGTCCATGACATGGGCACCTTCGAGGAAATCGGCGAAGGCGTCAGGACCGATTGCGATCATCAATGGCAGTCCGATCGCCGACCAGATGGAATACCGGCCGCCAACCCAGTCCCAGAACCCGAACACCCGGTCTTCCTGAATTCCGAATGCCGAGACCTTGTCAAGCGCCGTGGAGACGGCTGCAAAGTGATCCTTGACCGCTTCTTCCCCCAGTTTCTCCGCAATCCATTTGCGGGCCGTTTGGGCATTGGTCATGGTCTCGATGGTGGTGAAGGTCTTGGAGGCAACGATGAACAGGGTTGTCTCCGGATCGAGGCCTTCCAGCGTGTCGGCGATATGAGCGCCGTCCACATTCGAGACGTAATGCAGGGCTGGCCCGTCATGATAAGGCGCAAGCGCAAGAGTGGTCATCGCCGGGCCGAGGTCCGAACCGCCGATGCCGATATTGACGACATCGGTAAAGGCCTGGCCGGACGTGGAGGTCAGTTCTCCGGAACGCACCGCTTCGCAAAAGTCGGCCATGGCGCCGAGCACGTCCCGAATGCCGGGCATGACATCCTCGCCGTCGACAAATACCGGCTTGTCCGAGCGGTTGCGCAGGGCCGTGTGGAGGACCGCACGGTTCTCCGTCACGTTGATTTTTTCACCTGCAAACATGGCATCGCGCTGGCCGTCCACATTGGCGGCTTTCGCAAGCTGGATCAGGCGTTCGCGTGCAAGTTCGTCAATCTGGCACTTGCTGTAATCAAGCAGGAGATCGTCCAGCCGGGCCGAAAAGCGGTCGAACCGGTCCGTGTCGGACACGAACAGGTCCCGCAGCGTTTGTTGCTTCAGGCGGGTGGCGTGATCGGTCAGAGAAGCGAGCAGATCTGAAATTGTCACGGATGCCTCCGGCTAAATATTGAAACATGGTGCGGCCAGACTGGTCAGCGCCACGCGGCCTTAACACATATTGGTTTCGCAGGGGAGGCCGCTTGGGCATCGCTTCGGCAGGAGCCGAAGCAGCCCCGCCTTTTTTTTAAGATATTGCCCATTTTGCTCGAAGCATGTCCGCCCGCCGTTCTCAGGGAGGGCAGGGTGAATTCAAACGCGAAGTGCAACACGATACCGGCTGTTCAAAGCGAAGCGCAATTTTTCAGGGAAAGCTCTTGCAGGCAAAATGTGTCTATCGAAGCTGGCTCGCGATTTCGGGACAAGGGATCAATTGTCAAGCGCGCCGCAATGCGGTTTCAAACCCATGACAGTCAAACCCTTGTGGCGAAGCGGACCTTGCTGCCTTGTTGATGCACTTCCCGTCTGAATCAATCAGGTTAAGTTTGTTGTTTAATGGTTCTGATGAATTATTTGTAATAAATCAAAAGCAAAATATTAATCTGAGCATCAGATCTCTTATCCATCCGTCTCTTTGTCGAGTTGAATCCCGCTGGAGGTGCGCAAATACTTGCCGAGCCTGTTTTATCATCAAAACGGCTCTGCAGGGAACCGTGTCTGCCTTTACCGGGCATTGTGCGACCGCGACGACCGGTCTTTTTAGTAACTCGGTTTGCTCAAAGGTCCCATGCTTGAGTTTCTTGCTGCCGCCTTTTTTCTGCTGATCACCCCGGGTCCCGGCGCTCTGTCCATTGCCGGCGTCGGGGCCGGTTTCGGAATGCATGCGGGCTTCCGCTACTTCGCGGGTCTGCTTATCGGGTTCAATTTGGTTGCCCTTTCAGTGGTCCTGGGTTTGGAAGGAGCCGTGATGTCGGTCCCGGTCTTGCGGACCAGTCTTCTGATGGCGGCGACGGCCTACCTGCTATTTGTTGCCGCGAAAATCGCGTTCTCCGGTTCCAGAGTGGCTATCGTACATCCTGAACGCCCTCCCGGGGTGGTCGGAGGTTTGGCCCTGCAGGCAATCAACCCGAAAACCTATGCGGAGCTCGGCGCGTTTTTCGTCGGGTTTGCCATCTACCCGCACGCGCCCGTTACAGAAACTGTCGTCAAGCTGCTGATCATAAACGCGGTTTGGATCCCCGTACATCTTGCCTGGCTGGTTGTCGGGGCAACCCTGCACAAGCTTGATCTGACGCCTCGGGCACATGCGTGGATCAATGCGGTCATGGCAGGACTTATGGTGATTGCCATAGCCATCGCGATTACGGCCGAGTTTCGATGACAGTTCAATCCCTGGTGGTGTAATTGCCAGTAATAGTTATGGTTGAAAATGTTTTAAAAATGATGCATCAAATTCCGTAATATAGTGGGATTTGAAGTGAAAAAGGGGCAAAGCATGGACTCTCTGGCGCACCTGCAGGACAAGGATGGTGCCAGAGAGACGGTTCTTGTATTTGATCCCGAGAAATTACTTTGCATCTCTGGAGTGCTTGGCAGCGTAAGCCAGTGGGGCGGCCAATTGGCGTCTGGTGATATCCACATGCTGGGCAAGACGATTGCCTTGCGGATCGGAGACGAGCCCCGTTTGGTCAAGGCCGAAATAATGGCGGTTAAGAAAGATACTGCTGCCATCATTTTCACCATTAAGACACAGCCAGTGGCGAACAAGCGCATGGAACGGCGAAACGATGTGTCGATGCCGGTCTCGATTACAGATGGGTCCGGGCAGATCGAGATCTCCGGCACTATCGTTGATGCGGGAGAAAACGGCTGCAGGATCGTTGCCGAAGGATTGGGCTCTCTTCCGGAACACGTGCTCCTGAACTTGCCCAGATTCAAGGGCCCGCTTCGGGGGCAATTTGCCTGGAGAACGCAGACTTCTGGCGGCTTGAAGCTTGACTGGAGCGAAGTCTCTTCCTGACAACCGGCATGACACCGATTGGCATCGTCATCAGTTGTTCGTCTCGCCATAAAAATCGACGTGAATGTGGTTGCCGTCTGGATCATGCACATTCACCTGGACAATGCCGTCGCCGGGAACCTTGCCCAAACGGTAGGGGGTGCCGGTGCTGTCCAGTTTCGCCAGAAAGCCAGTTTTGCCCCGGGCTGCAAACGCGAAATGCTCGATTTTCGGATCCTTGCCTTCCGGCGCGGTGCCGACCCCGATCAGATGAACGACCGGCGTGCCGGAAATGCAAAGCCACGCGCCGGGAAAGGGGAAGCCGGGCCTCTCACCCAGCTGCATTCCGAGCACATCGACATACCATGCCGTCATCTCCTTGAGATTTGCCGTCCGGATGTTGACATGATCGAGCCTGATCAATGGCATGTTAAGACCTCTGCATATTGAAGCCAATCGGAACATGCATAATACGGCCTAACGTCACAAAAGTGGCGATGACGCCATAAGG
>NZ_SMMF01000431.1:0-959 GCF_009711355.1 Roseibium sp. RKSG952
TATTCGGGTTTTGGAGTGAGAGCGGTATAGAACAAATGGTTGCGGCAGATTTTGAGGTGGGTTGCCGGTAACCAGATTGAGCTGCACCTGATTTGTTCGGATTTGATTGTCTGTTGCACAGGTGTTGAGAAAATGCATCCCAACGTCAACACCTTGAGATAGGGCTGTATCCATCCAGACAAATTGCGATAATGTAATCGCTAGTGTAAATACTTTATATTTCATTTTACTTACCTTAAAACGACAATTTTTCTTTAAATAATTGTCAGGCGAAACGTTAAGCGTCAATTTGTTATTATTACGGCAATAATTTTTAATTTTTTAATCAGATTTCTCGACCTGTTTCAGATCTCCAAATCAGGAACCTCCCCAAGCGGGCGGGCTGGCAGAGTTTTTACGAGACGGTCGGGGGCGCGGCGCATGAGTGACTGGCTGGACTATCTGTCGCGGCTGTCGCTCGGCAAGATCGTGATCATCATCCTGTTTGCGCTGCTGGGCTCACGTTTCCGGCGGGACAACAGCTGGGGGGAGCGGGCTGTGACGATCATTTGCGGTGTGCTGGCAGCCGTCGTTTTCGCCGAGCCGCTCCGGCTTTTGCTTGGCTGGGGAGCGGATTATGAAAGCGTGGTGGCCGCCGCTCTGGCGCTCACCGGCCGCAACTGGGCCGTCTACGCCTTCCGGGCCTCAAAAGACCCGGCGGCGGCCCGCGAGATCAAGGCGATCCTCCGGGGGAAGGGGAAGTGAGGGGGCGATACGTTTTTGGCTGCTATCGCCATTGACCCTTTGTGCAAAGGTTTCCCAGTCCTCGTTGTCGTTTCGATAGGCAATCGAGTTCCGGAACGACTCCGGAATGTTGAGGGGGGGGTGATTTATAGGTCCAAGCTTTCCCTAAAGTCGGCAGAATGAGCAATCTCTGCAAGCTAAAATAAACGCCTGAATGAACTCATGCCGTGGTGTTA
>NZ_SMMF01000293.1:0-519 GCF_009711355.1 Roseibium sp. RKSG952
ATTCTTCAACTGTCTCTAAAACGAGCGTTTGATAGACAACATTTTTCCTGCGTCGCACCCACTTTCGTGACTATGGCATAAGTTGCTGTTTTATATGTTTTATTGTTGTTCTTGTTCCGTATAGGTTCTACCTAAGCGTTGTCTGGCGGGAACCTAACGCTATGCCCTCTACTTCAGTATAATCGAGCGCACTCGGATAAAACTTACGCCAGTCGGTAGTTGTTTAGATTACTCCTACATCCAGGCCTGTGCCGCTCTGGTCCTGTGAACGGACCGCAATGTATCGAAGGTTCTGTATGGGAGGAAAGGGTGCCTTTCTCAGCTGCTATAAAAAAATGACGCATAATTTATATTATGAAATATTTTAAAGGTGGCGGCGGTTGCCGCTTTTTTGCGACGGAGGCAGGCATGACAGGCGAAGAACGAACGATCTACGTCGGGATCGATGTATCGAAAGCCAAACTTGCAATAGAGGGCATAGCGTTAGGTTTGTGAGCGTCCGGCGAACCCGACCTGCCG
>NZ_SMMF01000296.1:0-527 GCF_009711355.1 Roseibium sp. RKSG952
ATCGCTGCGACCGTTCGCGCCACCGTCCCGGATCCGGCAGCCTTCCGTACCGGGCGGGATCTGGCCGCCTGGATCGGCATCACACCAAGATCGAACTCGAGCGGAGGCAAGGAGCGAGTCGGGAAGATCTCGAAGAGGGGCAACAAGCAGTTGCGCACCCTGCTCATTGTCGGTGCGACGTCGATCCTCAAGCAAGCCCGCAGAGGCGCGAAGCTACCCGCCTGGGTGTTCTCCTTGATGGCGCGCCGTCCCTACAAGGTGGCCGCAGTGGCGCTGGCCAACAAGATGGCACGTACCATATGGGCGCTTCTCGTCAAAGGAGGCACATACCGAGCTCCGGCGATCATGGCGACGGCTTAGGAAAAGAATTCCCGGCGTCCCAGCGCCGGGATAATACGGCAAGGTGCGAAAGCGTGATGAACCCGAGGGGCGACACCTCGATGCCGGTCAGACCGTCTGACTCAGTGCGCCTTTGAGCGCGCAAATATGATTAGGCGATCGGCATCGCGGATCTCATCGTGGCCAGC
>NZ_SMMF01000722.1:0-5617 GCF_009711355.1 Roseibium sp. RKSG952
TCCTTCAGGGCGGGGAAGACGTTAACGCGGCATTAGATCGCCATCTCGGAATCCGGTACGGTGTCGGTCCGGACCAATACTTGAGTTTCTCCCTGAAGGACGGAGACCTCCTGCAAGAGGTCTTGGACAGGAGCAACTTCGGGGCAACGACGATCGCCCCTTAAGGGAGCGCATTCGCCCCGCGCAACGACATGCTCTCCGAGAGACGACGTAGATCCGACGGACTTTCAATTAGGTCGAAGTCCTCGATATCTAGGTGAAAATCATGCAAGGCGACGATGGCTCCGAGGTCTATCAGGCTTTCCCTCCACGGAAGATCGAACCCAGCCGATCGCCATTTCTCAAAGACACCCGGTTCCTCCAGTCGAGTCAGACCCTTCAGCGGGAAGTCTATCGTCGCTCCGTCGCATACGAGTTGGCACTGGGCCTCCAGTATCGAAATCGGAGCCGCAAGGAGAACGGGTTCCCAGCCCGGGTGGCGTTCCTTGGCGGTATCGATGGCATAGGCCGTCGCTGTTCTCGGCGTTCCCCAGAAGGACCCACTGTCCCATCCGATGTCGGCTCGAACCGCCGCCGTTACATCGGTCGGCGACAGTCCTTGCGTCATGATGACATCGAGGACCTTGGACGAGGTTCCGTGAAAGACCACGAACTGGAGGAGATCCTCACAAAAGAGGAACTCCTCCATGGAGCGCGCCTCAGACCTCCAGTCCGCCTCCATTTTCAAGTCAGTCCCCAAAACCGCCGCCGAACGAAGAGCCTCCGGAGAATGAGCTACTCGAAGTGAAATCAGAGGAGGACAGGCCACTTGTAGCGGTGTCAATCACGGACAGATCTATCGATGGAACGCTGATTGATCCGACATCGACCCCGCCGATGTTGATCGGGTCGAATGCCTCCGTATTCGAGAGCGCCTCTAGGTTCAGGTTCCCGATGTCAAGTTCATCACTCCCGGAAAACCCATCGGAGAGGATCGCCGCCCACATAACGGTTTCGAACACGTCGAAACTGCCGTAGGCAGCCCCGTCCCAAACGGGAAGATTCCCCGACCGACCCAAATCCCGGCCCCTGCCGGCGAAACCCATGAGCCGATCGAGCAGAATCTGAAGGGCCTTGCGCTGTTCAGAGACCTTCGCGCGAATACCGTCGAGGTCTGCGTCCGGATTCTTGCGCGAGCGATGCCTGATCGCCTTTTTCACCTTGGATAGTTGTTCTTCAAGCAGTCCAGATGTCTCCGCCGATGCAGTGACAACCTTCTCGACCTCTTTCTTAAGCTTAAAAATAGCGTCCCCGAGAGCGATGTTTTGCCGGGCATCGGACAGATCGTCCCCGAAGAGCGCCTCGACTCTCGAAATGGCTTCGCGATCGATGCGAGTCGAGGCGATTTTTTCCGTGAAATCCGACATTGGGTTCCATTCCACGAGTTTCGCCAGTCTCTCCTTTGCTTTCAGATGCGTACGCGCTCTCTGTAGGTCCTTGTGAAGCTCATCGAGCGCCGTCCGAAATTCGATCTTCATTTCCAGGGAGGCTTCATCCTCTGCCGGACTGAGAGAATTCGCCGCCTCGTATGCAAGAAGCGTCTTTACTGCTGCACGCCTTTTGGTTCCGAAAAAGAAAAAATCGTCCTTTACCGACTGCCAGAACCTCTCGCCTTCCTCGGATTGGAGCGCCAGAAGCCCCGACAATTCAAGCTCTCTGGACAAATCGCGAATGGGAGCAAGCCTCTCTTCCGCCTCACAAATGCCCTCCTCAACCTCCTTCTGCTGATTAATCGTCGTCTGAATCAACGTTTCGATGTCATCTCCGTAGGTTTTCTTCGAAGCGGTCTCCAGAAGCGTTTCTTCATGAAGGCGGATCTTGATGTCGCGTTCACGAATTTCCCCCTCTAGATCGAGAGACAAAATCTTATCGACCTCGCGAAGGACCTCCATCTCGACTCCGCGGAAATTAAGATGATCGATGACGGACTGGGTCACTCGACCCCAGCCCCTAGACCTCAACTCCCAGCTCTCCATTTCAATGAGGCGACGGACGCTGTTCGCCTTCGTTTCGAATTCCTTCTGATCGTCCAAAATGCTTTCAAAGACATCCTTAATTTCCCTGAGGCTCGGCATGTTCTCTCCTGTTCTATTCGTCGGATGATCGCATGTCCGACCGCTCTTTTCCATACATCATGAATTCGACATCACGCGAATGCGGCCCATGCTTAACGAATCCCTCTCGTTAGGGAGCGAAGGCTCTTTCGATCTCGCGCAGGCTCTCCACGAGATCTATGCGTCTATCGATCAGTTCGTCGGTCAGGCTCGCTGGGAGGCGCCTTTCGATGCGTTCCATGGCGGAGCGCGCACGACTGTCTCCGCGCGGATCCCTGGAGAAATCAGACCTTTCCTCGAAAACCTTGAACGCGCGCTCCCAATCCTGAAGGAGCTGTTCCTTGTCGAAAACGGCCTTGGTCCTGCCTTTTTTTCGGATACGCCCATCGAGCGCGCTTCCCTTGAACGGCGGTCGAACGGCCCTGACGATGGCCTCAGCGGCGGCATGATTGAGGGCGTATTCCACCCCGCCACCAGACGTTCGGCCCATCCAGTTGCTTCTGACTATGGAATGTCCGCCAACGTACGACCTTGCCATTTGCCTCTCCGTTCCCTGAATTCATCATTGAATCCTCGGGTGGTCGGCGGAAACGGACAAAGTCAAATTGGATTCCAGAAAAATCGGACCGACGGCGAACGAAACTTGCTTTGATTTGATTGATACTTACCGAGTGCGGGAAACCGCGTACGGATCACGGAACAAAATCGGAAGACAAACATGGAAAGCGTCAGGGCCACGCTGATCAGATATCTCAAGGCGCCGACCGAAGAGAATGCGAACGGATTTGCCATCGTGAGGTACGAATCCTCCACGGGAATGCACGAGTCAAAGATGGGTGGTCCCTTTCATGTCGGCATTCGTCCCGGCGACTGGTTTCTGGCCAAGGGCGAATGGAAAAAGAATACGTATAGGCAGCGCGATGAGGAGATCTTCAGCGCTAAATCCCTCCGACCGACGTTACCCCAGACTAAAAGAGGTTGCCTCGCCCTGTTCCAGGCGACCTTCAACCCTCCGGAGGCGTACGGTGCCTCTCGTGACAGCATCATCGACTTCATTGAAAAACACGGACGGGAGGCGGCCTTTCTCGCCGAGAAGAAACCTGATCTTCTTTTTGAGATTACGTCCGACTCGACGCACCACAGGCAAGCCATCTACCGGGCGTGGGGACAGCGGATTTCCGCCCGCAAACCGTTCACCCTGATGGAAAGTGCTGGGGTCGACCCTCGCGCCATGGAGGCGATCGTGGATCGCCTGCGCGATGACACGATGAGGGTCTTAAAAGAAAACCCGTACGTTCTCGCCCCGGTCGAGCATGTTGGCTTCAAGAACGCCGATCTCATCGGCAACGAAGTAGGGATCGCCACCGGCGACGAGCTCCGCGTCGTTGCCGTCATGTCAGATATCCTGCGCGAAGCGGGAAGCGAAGGGCACACCTACGTTCCGATATCCTCCATGGCTTCCGGGCTGAAGGACGCGAAGGTAGGAATCGCCGATATCGCACCCCTGTTCGGCAAAACATCGGGCGGAGTGGTTTTCGACCGCTACAAGAAGGACGCGATCGCGCAACAGGAACCGCTCTACGTTGCCGAAGTGACTATCGCAAAGCGAGTGGCTGAGCTTCTCAGAAAGGGCCGCTCGCAAAGCAAGACCGAGATCGATGCCGTTTCCGACAAGGTTTTGACCGGGTCCGGATACAGTCACTTCGACGACATTCAGATGGCGGCTGTTCGCACCTCCGCCCGAGAAGCTGTCTCCATCCTCACAGGCGGCCCGGGAACGGGCAAATCGACCGTCACGGAGGCTATCGCCGAAATCGGGGCGGCGACATCGCGCGGCCCGGTGATCCTTCTGTCACCGACAGGAAAGGCTTCCCGCCGCCTCGAGGAGACGACGGGTCGAAAGGCCATGACGGTCCACAGCGCCCTCGAAGCGAAGGAAGGGAGCCTCGGCGAGAGCACCTTCGGCCGCAACGCCTCCAACCCGCTTCCGGAGGAGTGTTTCGTAATCGTCGACGAAGCATCCATGCTCGATACTGAGACGGCCGCCGCCCTGCTGAGAGCGATTCCAGAGAGCGGCAGACTTCTTCTTATCGGGGATCGCCATCAGCTGCCCAGCGTTGGTCCCGGATACGTCTTGGGAGACCTGATTGCGGCCAAATCTGAAAATGGGAACTCGGTTCCGTGCTCTGAACTCATCACTGTCTACCGACAAAACGGTCAGTCGATGATCGCTCATGGGGCGAAAGAGATCAACGAAGGCCGCATGCCTTATCTCGACGAGAAGGAGCGCGGCGGCTTGATGTTCCTGAACCATACGGGTCACAAGATCGTCGAATGGTCAGTCGGGGTTGCCACCCGTATCGCCGCCAATAGGCTGAACCTCAACCCGAGGCGGGATGTCGCCGTTCTAAGCCCGCAAAGACCCGGTCTCGCGGGCACCTGGCAGATCAACAAGGAAATGTCGAAGATCCTGAACCCGAACGGTGTCGTTCCCGACGGCGTGGTCAAAAATCAGTACGACGACAAAGACATGCCTCTCCCGAGAGTGGGGGACAGGATCATGCTGACTCGAAACGACAAGGACAACGACGTTGTGAACGGTGATCTCGGCTGGCTAACCAGGTTCGTCACTACGGCGAACGGCACCCGCAAAGACGTGAAGCTCGAGGTCAAGTTCGACGCGGGCAAGACGGTCCAGTTCCCGGTGTGGCGCTGGCGCGACCTCGTTCCGGCCTATTCGATAACCAGTCACAAGTCCCAAGGCAGCCAGTATCCGATGGTTGTCATGCCCGTGACGATGGAGCACAAGGAGATGCTCGAACGCACCCTTCTTTACACGGCGTGGACGAGGGCGAAGAACTACCTGATCATCGTTGGCGAACGGGAGGCGCTCGAATATGCCGTCTCCAACGTGAAGTCCGCAAATCGCCAAACTCGACTCAAGTCCTTTCTGGAGGACGAGCTTCAGAAAATCCCGTCGGCTCCGGCGGTTCATTCCGCACGAACCCCCTTCCAGACGGGTGCGCAGATCGAGGGCGTTTCTGCCCCAAAGCCGTCACCCGGAAGGCGTGGCCGCCCGCAACGTCCTGGGATAACTGCGGACGCGCCCGCTGCGGAGGAACAGGCACCTTCGAGAAAAGAAGTCGCGCCTCAACCCCAGTCCAGGGCCGGCCGTCGCGCCCGACCTGGTTTTGCGTCCGACCCGGAACCGGAGTCTGGGACAGATCCGGCTCCGTCGTTCTGATCCAGAAGCGCAGGAAACCCTTCCTTCAGCGAGGCGTCAAGATCCACTCCGTTGTTATTCAACGTATTGCCTGACGGACCGGCGCTGAATGTGGTGCAATCGGCAAGCAGAGCCGCGAAAGCCAAGCGCTCTTTCACTGCAAGTCCTGCGGCATGAAACCAATGCGGATACGAACGCACGCTCGCAATATTCTTACCGCTGAAACGCGGCCAGCGCCATGTGAACGGGCAAAAGCCCGTCGGCAACGCAGCTCTCGTCGCGCAGCCTGACGGCCTGCGTT
>NZ_SMMF01000348.1:0-676 GCF_009711355.1 Roseibium sp. RKSG952
TCTAAGCGGCCAAGATCACCGGCCTCGCTCTCGCCTGACTACGTCAGGGCATCGGCGCGCTGTCCGCCACGGCCTCAGCGATTTCCGGTTTAACCCTAAAGAACAGGTGCGCTTTGTTCTGGGGGTCCGGGACGTCCTTCCTGGTTTTCGGGTGAGTGAGTTTGTTTTCGTGCCAGAGGAGCAGCAGAGGCGCGCCCGTGATTTCGAATTCCTTTCCTTCCTCATCGACGAACAAGGCGGCGCAGTCGAGGATTTTCGAGGACACCAGAGCATTGGTCATACCAAAGAGTTCGTCCGACATTTCGTCGTTATTTGTGATCGAGGCGATGTCGTTGTAGCCGTATTTCCTGCCCGGGTCCTGTTTTGGAGAAGTTACGTGATCGAATAGGGTTAAGCACTTGTCGATCCATGCCGTTCTTCCGAATATCGTCTGGATTTTCGCTCTGCTCTCTTCCAGGTCCATGTCTTTTGCCTATCGGTTCTTTTGGTAATTAAGGCAGACTAGCAGCATTTGGATGCGCCGACACAGCGCCGTTCACTATTTGGCATTAGGTTTTGGGAGCTTGCCCCATGGGTTTAAAGCTGATTCCTTAACGTCTTCCCCGCCCTGAAGGATAGGGATTTTTAGCGAAGCGCAAGCCGTTGAGCTGCGCGACGAGATTCGCGTTGCTGACAG
>NZ_SMMF01000712.1:0-5202 GCF_009711355.1 Roseibium sp. RKSG952
TTCGATTGGCTTCAATATGCAGAGGTCTTTCGAAAGCCGTTCAGTAAGGAGGTGCCGGATGGCGGTTGATATCGAAACCCTGGTAATCGGTGCTGGCGTGGTCGGCTTGGCCTGCGCCCGTTCTCTGGCCGTGGCGGGCCGGGAGGTCATGGTTCTGGAGCGCAATGGCCTGATCGGATCGGAGACCAGTTCGCGCAACAGCGAGGTCATCCATGCAGGCATCTACTACCCGACCGGTAGCCTGAAAGCCCGGTTGTGTGTCGAGGGCAAACACCAGCTTTATGCCTATTGCCGCGTGCATGGTATCGGGCACGAACGCATCACCAAGCTGATCGTGGCGACACAGGCAGACCAACTCCGGGAGCTGGCGGCGATCAGGCAGAAGGCGGCCGAGAACGGCGTCACGGATCTGGAAATGCTGTCTGCTGCAGATGTTCAGGCGCTGGAACCGGTCCTGGATGTGGCCGGTGCGCTGTTGTCACCGTCGACCGGGATTGTCGACAGCCACGGGTTCATGCTTGCGCTTCAGGGAGAGCTGGAGGCCCATGGCGGGCAGGTTGTTCTCAATACCGCCGTCACCGGTGTTGAACGGCTTTGCAGTGGCGGGTTTTGCATAAGGGTCGCAGACGGGCAGGTGCCGGGATATGCGATCACTTGCGGCGAGTTGGTGCTCAGTGCAGGTCACGGTACAATCGCCCTTGCCGGCCAGATCGAACCGCTTGGCCCGCTGCGCGCCTACCTGGCCAAAGGCAGCTATTTCAAGCTGACCGGAAAATCCCCGTTTTCGCGGCTGGTCTATCCGGTGCCGGAGCCGGGTGGTTTGGGCATTCATCTGACACTGGACTTGCAGCACCAGGCGCGGTTCGGTCCGGATGTCGAATGGGTCGAGACGATGGACTATGCAGTGGATCCGGCCCGTGGTGAACGGTTCTATGCCGCCATTCGAAATTACTGGCCGGATGTGCCGGACGGCGCCCTGGAGCCGGATTATTGCGGCATCCGCCCCAAGATTGCAGGACCCGGTGATGCGCTGGCGGATTTCCGGATCGACGGGCCGTCTTGCCACGATGTCAGCGGTCTGGTCGCATTGTATGGGATCGAGTCTCCGGGACTGACCGCCGCCCTTGCGATCGGTGATCACGTCCGGCAACACTTGGGGTGACCCACCTGAGATTGCGCCTCGAGGAATTTCTCAGTTAACCTTTGTGCAATGCGTCATTACGGTTAAAATTCCCGAGATAACAACCGGTTATTCGCCTAATCGTCCCCAGTTGGTCTTGATTGTTTCTTAATTTTGCCGCAGTCCCCCTCTTAATTCCCGTTAACGAATTTGTTACTAACCGAACAGGGTAACCGACCGACGTGATCGATCGACGTAGATTTCTTGCGGGCACCGCCTTGTGTTTCGGTGCCATGGCAACTCTTGGCACCGCGACGGCTGCGGAACCTCAGACACCCGCCGCCGAACCGAGTGTACCTGCGCCTCAAGCGGAAAAACCATTCGATTTCGAGGCATTTGCAAGTGGCATCAAGGAGAAAGCGGCAAAAGCCTATAAGCCGGACACTCCGGCCCTTCCCGAGATTCTGGCAGAGCTCGACTACGACAAGCACCGCGCCATCCGGTATCGCCCGGAACGCGCCATTTGGGGTGATTTGCCATCGAATTACGAGCTTCATGCGTTTCATCCCGGCTGGCTCTACAACGAGCCGGTCGAGCTTTACGAAATCACGGACACCGAGGTGCTTCCGCTGAATTTCACAGGTGCGGATTTCGAGTATCGCGAACCGCTTGACCCGGCGCGGTTCGAAGGTGTCAAACTCCCTGGCATTGCCGGTTTCCGGCTGCATTATCCGTTGAACACGCCGGATTATTACGACGAACTGATAACCTTCCTTGGAGCGAGCTATTTCCGGGCGCTGGGCAAGGGCAACCTGTACGGCCTGTCCGCAAGGGGACTTGCGATCGACACGGCGATTTCGGGGGCTGAGGAGTTCCCAAAATTCACCCGTTTCTACCTGCAAAAGCCGCAAGACCGTGATGCCGATTTGACGCTCTATGCCGAACTTGAAAGCAAGAGTGCGACCGGGGCGTACCGGTTTGTGATCAAGCCTGGTGTCAACACGGTGATTGACGTCGATGCGCGCATTTTCCTGCGCTCCGATGTGACACGCCTGGGAATTGCCCCCCTCACGTCAATGTTTCTTTATGGCGAGAACGACCGGGTTGGCTATGACGACTACCGGCCGGAAGTGCATGACAATGACGGACTGCTGGTTCTGCGCAAGGACGGTCAGCGTCTTTGGCGCCCCTTGCGCAACCCGGACCGGCTGTCCCTGTCCTTTCTGGACGAGGAGAGTCCGCGCGGCTTCGGATTGTCGCAGCGGGACCGCAATTTCGACAATTATCAGGACACGGAGGCCCGCTACGAGCGGCGCCCGTCGCTGTGGATCGAGCCGGTCAATGACTGGGGCAAGGGCCAGGTCATGCTGGCCGAAATCCCGGCGGACAAGGAAATCTACGACAACATCGTGGCATTCTGGGTTCCTGAAAACGGTATGGACGCCGGATCCGAACACCGGTTTGAATACCGGATGCTGTGGGGGCGTGAGCCAGAACCGGGCACTGATCTGGGCCGCGTGATCCGGACCAGTACAGGCCATGGCGGGGCGGGGGCTTCGGACCCTCATCCCAACTTGCGCAAGTTTGTAATCGAGTTCGGCGGTGACCGGATGGCGGAAATGGGCGCAGACAGGGAACTGCAAGCCAGGCTCAGCGTTCAAAACGGCAAGCCGACAGACCAGCTGCTGCAGCGGCTGGAAGGCGGCGTGTGGCGTTTGATCGTTGACATCCAGAGGGAAAATGAGCGCCGCCCGGTGGAATTGATCCTCTCGCTTACCGAGAACGGTCAGGATGTTACCGAAACCTGGATGTATCAGTGGAGCGGCCGGTCATGACGGCAACCGTGCGGAATTCGATCGACATGAATACGGCAGCCGTGGACCCGGCGATGTTGAGGCGGTTGCGTGCGCGCCTTGGACGGCATGATTTGACCGACTTCGAAATGCAGACCGCTGTGCTGGACGTATTGAAAGCAGCCGGAGATCCCGCGCCGGGCGATGAACAGATCCTGAAATCCTTGCCGGTTCCGCCGGCAAGGCACCGGTTGGCGATGCCCGAACATGATCTGTGCCCGTCCTTCGGCACCCGTTTGTCCGGGCTCAAGGCAGCCTGTCTTGCGCTGTTGAGCGCTCACTTCCCGGACCGGCGCCGTCTGCCTCAGGGCGTGCGCAAGCGCTAGGTTTTCCAGGATGACAGGACGTCTTGTGGTCATTACCCGGCGCATAGGTATGGTGACCTTCGCCTGCGCAATGACCTTTGCCGCTGCCTCTATGTTCGGGACGGTTGTGCAATCCGACGGCTATGACCGGCTGGACCTGATCCGGATCGGTCTGTTGTCGGTCGCCGCGTTCTGGCTGGCCTGGGGCGGGTGCATTGCGTTTTTCGGTTTGTTGTTTCCGCCCGACAGGGTCGCACGCAGTGACGGGCCGGTGACCGGGCGCACCGCCATCCTGATGCCGATCTACAATGAGGAAACCGCCACTATCTTTGCCCGTCTTACCGCCATCATGCGGTCGGTGCGTGCGCTGCCTGAAGAGGCACAATTTGACTTTTTCGTGTTGTCGGACACGACACGCGCCGACATCGCCGGGGCTGAAGCCGCCGAATACCGCAGGGTTTTGGTCCGCGAAGGTGCGGGCAGCCGGCTGTTTTACCGGCACCGTGAGAAGAACATCGGGCGCAAGGCGGGCAACATCGCCGATTTCGTGATGAATTATGGTGGCGCCTATGAGCACATGCTGATCCTTGATGCGGACAGTCTGATGACCGGCGAGACAATTGTCGAGATGGTGCGCCGCATGCAAGCGGACCCCGGGCTCGGGCTCCTGCAAACCCTGCCGCAGATTCAGGGGCTTGAAACCCTGTTCGGCCGGCTGCTCCAGTTTTCGACCGCGCTCTATGCTCCCTATTTCGCGCGCGGCCTCGCCTCCGTCCAGGGCGGGGAGGGGTCGTTCTGGGGGCACAATGCGCTGGTTCGGACCAAGGCATTTGCCGCTTCTTGCGGCATGGCGCCATTGAGCGGCAAGCCACCCTTTGGCGGTCACATCCTTAGCCATGACACGGTGGAGGCGGCGCTTCTGGCCCGGGACGGCTGGAAGGTGCGGCTCGATCCCGATCTGACCGGGTCCTATGAGGAAGCCCCGCCCAACATGGTGGAATATGCCAAGCGCGACCGGCGCTGGTGTCAGGGCAACCTTCAGCACGGCCGTTTGCTCTACGCACCCCGGTTCAGGTTCTGGAGCCGGTTTTCGATTCTGCAGGGCATTTTCGGGTATCTGGCGTCCCCGCTGTGGTTCCTGTTTCTGATCGCCAGCCTTGCCGCCCCCATGCTTGCCCCGCCACCGGTCTATTTTGACGGACGCTCGCCGTTTCCGACCTTTCCGCATCCCGAAACCGGAACGGCCCTGGCGTTGTTGTTCGGGCTGGTGGCGTTGCTGCTCCTGCCCAAGCTTGCGCTAATCATCCAGGCCCTGTTGAAGCAGAGCCGCAAGGAGTTTGGCGGGGCGTTCCGGCTTGCCCTTGGCGGTTTTCTGGAAATCTTTCTGACGTCGGTTCTGGCGCCGCTTCACATGATGTTCCAGTGCCGCTCGGTGCTTCAGGTCGTGACCGGCGCGGATGCGGGCTGGCCTGCTGCGGACCGTGCCGACGGGTCTCTGTCATTTGGGGCGAGCATCGCGGCCACCTGGTGGATGATGCTGATTGGGGCTGCCGGGCTTGGGTTTTCCCATCAGTTTACCCCGGAACTTTTCTATTGGCTGATGCCGGTTTCGGTTCCGCTGGTCGCTGCGCCTTTACTGGTGTTTGCGACAGCCTCCGTCGGTTTGGGCCGGTTCACAAAACGGCTTGGGCTGTTCCGTATCCCGATTGAGCACACGCCTGATCCGGTTATCGGTACCATGGCGGAAATCCGCAAGATTGCAGCTGCGTGAGTGCCTTGGGGATCCCGTTCGAGGAAAATGGTCCGAACAATCACCTGATGATCAAAGATGCCGGAGACCGCTATTGAGGAGTTCTCTGCATATTGCTGGAGTGTGCAGCTGGGCGCGCCAATTCTGCCCAATATCATCTGTTTGGGATGGAGA
>NZ_SMMF01000037.1:0-215 GCF_009711355.1 Roseibium sp. RKSG952
AAGGCAGATCTCCCGCGTCCGGAGGGGCCCAGGCACACATTGCAACGCCCTGCAGTTTTGCTTCACCGCCTCGAGACACATCTCCGACGTCTGGATGGCTTTCGGTGCATGTTGCAACGCCCATCCATCTTGCTTCACCGCCTCGAGGCAGAGCTCCTTCTTCCGGAGGTCTTCCGGAACATAGTACAACGCCATGCCGTTTTGCCTCACCGCCT
>NZ_SMMF01000589.1:0-2185 GCF_009711355.1 Roseibium sp. RKSG952
CAAGCCTCCAAATATAACGCTGACAGTTCCCGGGTCAGCACACCAAGCGACCAGCCATCCAGCACCGCATGATGGCCGCCAAGCACAAACACATGTGTCGCGGCCCCGGTCTTGATCAATGTTGCCCGGAACAGCGGACCCGTCTCCAGATTGAAAGGACGGGCCAGTAAATCCGACACTCTGGCCTTTATGTCTTGATCATCCAGTCCGCTCCCGTCTTCCACAGCAAGAAACCCGATCTCGGGCGCTTCGTGAATGATCTGATACGGTACGCCTGCGGCATCTGATCTGAACACGGTTCGCAAAACTTCATGCCGCCGCACAAGGCAAGCACAGGCCGTGTCGAGGGCTTTGACATTCAACAGTCCCTCTATGCGGAGCGCATTTTCGATGTGATAGGCCCGCCCTGCCCGGCCATCCAGACGGTCGAGGAACCACAGTTGCTCCTGGGAGAACGACAACGGGACAGGCCGGTCGCGGCCATAAGCCAATAGCGGCACGGAACTTGTCACACGACCGTCCAGGTCCAGGTACTCCGCCAGCCCTGCCACTGTCGGCCTTTCAAACACATCGCGAACGGCTACAAACATCCCGGTGCTTCGTTCAAGCCGTGCCGCCAGCCGGACCGCGCTTAGCGAATGGCCGCCCAGCTCAAAGAAGCTGTCTCGCCGTCCGGCCCTCTCAATTCCGATAACGGCTTCGAAAGCTTCTGCAACGAGCCCTTCAATGGGCGAGACAGGAGCCTCGTATGTAGCCTGGACAACCGTTCCTTCCACGAGAGGAAGCGCTTTCAGGTCAACCTTGCCCGACGCAGTCAGCGGCATATTTCCGAGCCCGACAAAGCGAGACGGAATCATGTGGTCCGGCAGGCTTTTCTTGAGCTCCAAGCGCAGATGTCCAAGGTCGAGATAACCGTCAAGGTCCAGAACCTCGGGTGCAAAGCAGGTGTTGTTTTCAAGAGAACCTGAAGGGCCGGCAGCAGCTGCAATTCCGTCTGGAACCAGGTAGGCAACAAGTGTCACATCGGCGCTGTCAACACCACCGATCCTGCGGGCAACAACAACAGCAGCGGAAATGCCGTTTTGTTCCCTCAAGACCGCCTCGATTTCACCGGGCTCCACCCGCATGCCCCGGATCTTAATCTGGCTGTCGATTCGGCCAAGGAATTCCAGTGTGGCGTCAGCCCGCCAGCGGGCCAGATCGCCCGTCCGGTACAAGCGGACGCTGTATTCGCCGGAAAAAGGATCGGCGATGAATTTCTCTGCTGTCAGACCCGCCCGGCCCAGATAGCCCCGTGAAACCTGGATACCTCCAATCAGAAGCTCGCCTACGACGCCAACAGGCACCGGGTTCACATATGCGTCAACAATATAGGCCTGTGTGTCCGGTATAGGTCCCCCGATCACGGTTCCGTTTACCGGTTCAAGTGACCTGAAATCCGTGCACGTGACATTGCAGGTCGTTTCAGTCGGGCCATAACCAAATAACAGATCCGCATGCGGGCATGCCGCAATCACCCTGTTCTTGAGGACCGGATCGAGGGGCGCACCGCCGCAATAGACAAGACGTAGCGACTTGAGCCAATCCGGGTCTATCACCGACACAAGGTGTTCCAGCACCAAAGGTGTTGTGTTCAGCGCTGTTGTTTCAAGATACCTGAGGTCTTGTGGATCTTTATTCAGGACACCTTCGGGTACGCACCAAAGCCGACCGCCGCGCAATATCGGCAACAGCATTTCCCGCAAGGAGCTGTCAAACCCGGAGGACGTTGTCATGATCATCTGGAGGTGACCGGCATCAGGTGCGATTGCCATGACCCAACTCAAGAATCCGTCCAGATTGGCCTTGTCGACCAAGACCCCCTTGGGGGTGCCAGTCGAACCGGATGTATACAAGACATAAGCGGAATTCCGCTGCGTAGGCGGATGCGGGAAATCCGAAACAGTCACGCGCTCTGCGGAAAAAGACGAAATCGCTTTCACGGTTGGCTCCATCATCCAGCTCAATCCGCAAGACTTCTGCCAACGCGCCCTGACGGCTTGATAGAGCTGCACCTGCTGCTTTATCGGTTATCAGAACTCCCGAACGGGCATCCTTCAGCATAAACGCCTGCCGCTCTGGGGCGTCCTCGGGGTCAAGCGGCAGATAGGCCGCACCCGCCTTCCAGATCGCAAGCAGCGTCACC